>QHWF01000391.1 GCA_003222455.1 Acidobacteriota bacterium | reverse complement strand
CAGGGCGTCGCGCTCCGAGCTCGGGGGGAACGCGTACAGCGGCTTCTTGGCCCGCTCGGCGAATTCGACGGCCCGGCGATAGGCGTAGTCGATCGACGCGTGCTCCTTCAGGCAGCGCAGGAGCTCGCTCCACTGATCGTCGGTGACGTTGCGCGATGCGATGATGTCGCGCACGATTCGGGATCCGTCGCGGTCGTTCGCCTGCGACAGCATATGGATGAGCGGCAGCGTCACCTTGCCTTCGCGCAGATCGCTGCCGATCGGTTTGCCGACCGACGCCGCATCGCCGATGAAATCCAGCAGGTCGTCCACCAGTTGAAACGTGATCCCGAGGTTGAAGCCGTACTCGCGCAACGCCTGCTCACGCTCGCCGCCGACGTTGCCGAGCATGCCGCCAATCTGCGCGCACCCACCGAAAAGGTACGCGGTCTTGCGCCGGATGATGTCGAAGTGTTCTTCCTCGTTGATGTACGCATCGCCATTCTTGGTGAGCTGATACAGCTCGCCCTCGATCATCTTCAGCGTCACGTCGCACAGCACGCGGACGATCTCGAGCGTGTCGTGCGTCAGGGCCATCGCCATCGACTTGATGTACAGATAGTCCCCGGCGCAGGTCGGAGTCGTCGATGATGTCGTCGTGGACCAGCGTGGCCGTGTGGATGAATTCGACGACGGCGGCGTACAGCACCGACCGATCGCCCTGATACCCGCCGAGCCGGGCGGCCATCAGCAGCACGGCGGGCCGGACACGCTTTCCGCCGCTGGTCTGAATGTAGCGGCCGATCTTCGGGATCAGATCGACCTGCGACTCGATATGGCGCCCGAATTCCCGATCCACCTTCTCGAGGTCGGCGCGAATCGGCTCGAAGATCTGCGACAGGGCAGGCGTCGATTCTTTCACAGCAATTTGTGAAACTCTATCACGGCCGGAATAGCGTGTGGAAGTTGGCCGTCGTCTGCGCGGCCATCCGGTCGGCCGTCGTCCCATGCAGCGCGGCGAGTTGTTCGACGACGCGCGCGACGTGGGCCGGTTCGTTCCGTTTCCCGCGGTACGGAACCGGCGCCAGAAACGGACTGTCCGTCTCGGCCAGCAGGCGCTCGAGCGGCAGCCGCCGGACGGTCTCGCGCAAGCCGGCCGCCTTCGGGAAGGTAATGATGCCAGCCAGCGACACGTACAAGCCGAGCTCGAGTCCGGCGTTCGCCAGCGCCGCGGTGCCGGTGAAGCAATGGAGGACGCCCGCCACTTCTCCATCCCCTTCGCCGCGCAGAATCGCTATCGTATCCTCGTCCGCCTCCCGCGTGTGAATGACAATGGGCCGCTGCAGCTCGCGCGCCAGGCGCACCTGCCCGCGGAACACGGCCTGCTGGACCTCGCGTGGAGACAGGTCGTAGTGATAATCGAGCCCGATCTCGCCGATGGCACGCGCCAATGGTGTCGAGGCGAATTGATCGCGGACGGCCGCCGCCGCGGCGGAGGGATTGTCGGCGAACTGGTGCGCCTGGTGCGGGTGAACGCCGACAGCAAACCGTGTTTCGGGCCACAGGTGCCGGAGGCGCTGCGCCTGCGCGGCCTCGGTCGTATTGCCGCCCTCGAGGATCACCATGACGCGCTCCAGGCCCGCATCACGCGCTCTCGCGACCACCTGATCGAGGTCGGCGGCGAACGTTTCATCGGCGAGGTGGCAGTGACTGTCGATCACATGCGGGTCCGGCCGTTGTTTTTCAGCGTGGTTGCAGCCGCGTGCTGCCGCTCGAACACGGCCAACGCGTTTTCGAGGTCCGTCTTCAGCCTCGCCTTCGTCGGCGCCTCGACAAACGCAAAGTCGATCGAGTTGCGGACCATGCGCTTCAGGGTCGAATAGTCGACGCCATGATCCTCTACCGCCTTCGCGAGCTCGTTCGTGTGACTCGAGCGCGACACGCCCATGTCGTCGGTCACGATCGCGACGGGCACACGATATTTCAACAGCATTTCCAGCGGATGCTGCTTCCCGTTTCCGCCGAGAATCTGCTCATTGCTGCTGAGCGCTACTTCCACGAGGACATTTCTCGCCGCCAGCTCCCGCAGCAGCGCGAACGGCCGATCCTCGTTCATGATCGACGCGCCATGACCGATGCGCGTGGCATGTCCCACTTCGACGGATTGTCTGACGTGGAACCGGAGGGCCTCGGGCGGAACCAGGCCATCCGCGAGCTCGCCGGCATGCAGCGTGATCGGCACGCGCGGATACCGGCGCTGGAGAAAGTCGAGCATCGTCATGTGCAGGGTGAAATCACGAATCGCCGTCGGATCGTCTTCAGGTTGCACCAGATTGAGCGAGACGATGCGAGGCTCGGCGCCGGCGAGCTCGAACCAGGCCAGCATCTGCGCGAACACCACTTCCCGGGGTGCGCTGCGACCGACCTGCGCGATGTACCGCACGATCACGGCACAGCCGGGATCGGCAGCGGCCGATCCGCAATGCAGCAATTCACGCTGCCGCGATTCGGCGGAGTCGAGTCGCTGCCGTACCTGAGGAATCACCGTCTCACGGAGGCCCGCCATCAGCAGACGTTCCCGCAGACTGACAAGGCCCGGATCCCATCCGATGGATCGTCCGAGCCGTGCGGGCGTCCCGTCGGGTGTCAGCATCAGTTCCAGATAGCTGACGTGTTCGGCCGCGGCTCGCGCCGTGACCTCCGCAAGCATCTCTCCCGTCCTGGTCGACACGGGACTGAATTTGCCGAAGGTCGCGAAAAAGTGATCGTGCCCGTTCAGCGCCGCGTTCCAGTGTCGCATCGACATCGCGTCGATGATCTGGTTGTAGATCGCCGCGTTCTGAAACACATCGCCTGCCGACATCTCGCCTGGCGTTCCGTTGCACACGACAATCGACATCGTCGTCGTCGACACACACAACCGGTCCTCGGCCGCCCAGCGAAGATAACTTTCCGCGTAGATCGCTCCGGACAGGTGATTGTGGAGGTCGCCGCCCTTCGGCATTTCCCGCAGGAACGCGCGGAGCCGGAGAGGATCGCGGCGGACAACGGAGAGTTCGCGAGCGGTGGCCGTTTCCACGCTCGTCGGGCGTGAAAGCGGCGCGGCCCCGATGGTCGCGAGCGCGCACACCGTGAGGATCGCGAGACTCGCTCGGCGGAAGCCTCGCGCCCGGCGAGTCATGCTCATCGCACGCGTGTGCCCGGCGGCGGCGCTTCGTCGAACGACACGACGATCGGCTTGCCGCCATCGGGGCTTGCCGCGAGAACCATCCCGTTCGATTCAACGCCCATCAGCTTCGCCGGCTTCAGATTGAACACGATGACCACGGTCTTTCCAACGAGCGCTTCGGGGTCGTACGCTTCGGCGATGCCCGCCACGAGCGTGCGGTGCTCAGTCCCGGCATCCACCTGCAGTTTCAACAGCTTGTTCGACTTCGGCACGCGCTCAGCGGCAAGGACCTTTGCCGTGCGCAGCTCCACTTTCATGAAGTCGTCCATCGAAATGCGCGCCGCTTCCGGCGCGGCAGCGGATGCCGCGGGAGCCGGGGCGGGCGCTGCCGGGCCCGGAGCGCCGGCGGCTTCCGGCGCCGGAGCTCCCGGCGGTGTCGTCTGATTGTCCGTCAAGATGGTGTGCTCCTTACGTGGCCAGAGAGGACCTTCCTGCAACAGGACGCGCTCGCCCTCGGTGCGCCAGCGGCCGTCGCGATCGAGGTGCAGTCTGTCGACGGACGCGCCGACCCGCCGCAGAATCTCGCGGCTGGACGACGGCATGATCGGTGCCAGCAGGACGGCGGCGAAACGAATGGCTTCGGCCGCATCGAACAACACGTGCGTGAGCCGGTCGGCCGATGCCGCGTCTTTTGCCAGCGCCCAGGGCGCCGTCGCGGCGATGAATTCGTTGGTCGCGTCGATCAAGCGATAGGCCGCGGCCGCGCCCTCGTGGATGGCGAACGCATCCATCGCGCGTCGATAGTCCAGCGCGATCTGCTCGCCGAGCCGAACGAGTTGGTCCGACCCGCCGCCGGAGGGGCGCAGCACGCCATTTCGGTACCGGCCGGCCATTGCCGCCACGCGGCTGACGAGATTGCCGAGATTGTTCGCGAGGTCGACGTTGTAGCGTTCCTCGTATCGGTCCCAGGAAAAGTCGCCGTCCCCGCCGAACGCGATTTCCTTCACGAGATACAGCCGCAGCGGGTCGACGCCGAGCCGGTCGGCCGCGTCGATCGGGTCGACGATCGTTCCGAGCGTCTTGCTCATGCGCTGGCCGTTCAACGTCATGAACCCGTGGCCGAAGACCTGACGCGGGACCGGCAGCTTCGCCGACATGAGCATCGCCGGCCAGATGACCGCGTGAAAGCGGGTGATGTCCTTGCCGACGACGTGCAGGTCGGCCGGCCACCAGCGTTCGAACACGTCACGATCGCCGCCGAGCCCGACGGCCGACGCGTAGTTGATCAGCGCGTCGAACCAGACATAGACGACGCTGGCAGGATCCCAGGGCAACGGAATACCCCACGACTGGCCGGCGCGGCTCACGGAGAGATCGACCAGCCCGCCTTCGATCAGCCGCAGGATTTCGTTCCGCCGAATCTCCGGCTGCAGGAACTCCGGATGCGCCGCGAACAGGTCGAGCAGCGGCTGCTGGTATTTCGACAGCCGGAAGAAGTAATTCTTCTCACGGATCCATTCCGGCTGGAGCGTCGGATGCAGCGGGCACTTGCCGTTGACGAGATCTTTTTCCTGCTTGAACTCCTCGCAGCCGATGCAGTACCAACCCTCATACACGCCGTCGTAGATGTCACCCGCGTCGTAGATGCGCCGGGCGAGCTCGGTCACTCCGGCATTGTGCCGCGGTTCAGTCGTGCGGATGAAATCGTCGAACGAGACGTCGAGGCGCTGCCAGGTCCGGCGGAACTCCTGCTCCATCCGGTCGCAGTACGCGAGTGGATCCAGGCCCAGGTCGGTGGCCTGCTTGTACACGTTCTGCGAGTGCTCGTCGTTCCCCATCAGGAAACGCGTGTCGAGTCCGCAGAGCCGCTGGTAGCGCGCGATGACGTCGGCGCAGATCTTCTCGTACGCCGTTCCGAGATGCGGGCGGCTGTTCACGTAATCGATGGCGGTCGTGAGAAAGAACCGGGTCACGAATGACTCACACCGTAGGCCTGAATGGCAATCGCCTGCACTTCTTTGACCGCGAGATTGTTCGTTTCGGCGAGCTTCGCACAATCCTCGAACTCGGGCACGGCGTTCATCACGCGTCCGTCCCGCCACGCGATCTTGAATCGGATCGTCCCGATCGGCGTGTCGACGGAAACGATTTCCCGCTGCAGACATTCCCGATCCACGTCGTAATGCCGCAGCCCGATGGTCGTCGTCTCGCGGAAGATCACCTCGGCGAGCGCCGGCCGCCGCTCCGTCGGAGCGACGACCGTGAGCAGCGTGCCCGGGCGGTTCTTCTTCATCTGTACCGGCACGTAGAACACTTCGAGCGCGCCGGCGGCATAAAGCCGGTCCATGGCCACGCCGAAGATCTGCGGGTTCATGTCGTCGATCTCGCATTCGATGACCGTGACGCGCTCCGCGGCCGGCTGGTCGCCGGCGCGGCCGAGAAAGACGCGAAGGACGTTCGGTGTCTGCGGATCGTCACGTTCGCCGGCGCCGTACCCAACCCGGTCGATCGTCACACAATCAGCGCGCCCGTCGGTGTGACCAGCTCGTTCTGCCCGCCACGGCTGTACACGGGCACATCGCCGAGCAGCCTGACGGTTGCCGGCGCCGGCACGGGAAACACACCGTGCGCGGACTGCACCATGCCCGCGCCGACGTTCAGCGGTGAGCTGACGATCCGATCGGCGCCCGCCCATTCCATTGCGAAGACAATTCCGACGATATCGATAATCGAGTCGAGCGCACCGACTTCGTGCAGGTGGACCTGATCGACCGGCATCTGATGGATGGCGGCCTCGGTCTCCGCGAGCCGCTGAAACATGGCTTTCGCGCGCGCACGCCCCGGGGGCGAGAGGCTCGATCGGTCGATCAGGACAAAGATTTCGGAGAGGTGTCGATGCGCATGCCGGTGGCTGGATCCGCCACCGTGCCGGTCGTGATCGTGATCGTGCCGGACATCGTCGTGCGCGTGCTCGTGCACCGTGAATTTCGTCGCGGAGACACCGGCGCGGAGCACGCGATCGGCGTGCACGTGGGCGTCGCCAAGCGCCAGACTGCCGAGCGCCTGCGTCAGCTCGTCGATCGGCATGCCGGCGTCGAGCAGCGCGCCAAGCGCCATATCGCCCGAAATTCCTGAGAAGCAATCGAGATACAGGACACGACTCACAGCCGCCGCGACTCCTTGAAGCTGAAGTACCGCACGTCGCCCAGGACGACATGATCCACCACGTCGACGCCCATCAGGACGCCCGCGGCCACGAGGCGGCGCGTCAGTTCCACGTCGTCGGGGCTGGGCGTGGGATCGCCCGAAGGGTGGTTGTGAAACGCCACGATGGCGGCCGCGCACCCGAGCGCCGCCTCTCGAAACACGTCCCGCGGCTGGACGAACGACGTGTTCTGCGTGCCCACCGCGAGCACGGTTGTGCGAATGACGCGATGCTTCGCGTCGAGCAACACTACACCGAACTGTTCCATCTTCCTGCCGCCGAACCGCGGCAGAAGATACGCCGCCGCATCGTGCGGGTTCGCCAGGTGCCGCCGTTCGGCAGGTGCGTGCGTCAACGTGCGCCGGCCCAGTTCGAGCGCCGCGACAATTTGCGCAGCGCGCGCGAACCCGATGCCCGGAACACGCGACAAGTCCTGGCAATTGCAGCGTCCGAGACCGTGCAGTCCGCCGTGGGCGGCCAGCAAGGCGTTGGCGACGGTCAGCGCATTCCCATGGCGGCCGCCCAGCGCAATCACCAGCGCCAGCAGCTCGTTGTCGCCAAGGGCAGCCGCGCCGTGGTGCCACAGCTTCTCGCGCGGCCGATCGTCCGGCGACAGGTCTTTCATCTTACACTCTCTCGGCGCTCGGCTTTCAGTCCTCAGCTGAGAGCCGATATCTGCGAGCCGGAGCTATACTTGCGTACATGTCGTCCGCGCGCCGATTTCCGCTGTCGCTCGCGCTGGTGGCGGCGTTGGCGGCAACCGCGTGCGGCGATCCTCCCGAGAAGGAGATGCAGCAGGCGCAAGGCGCCATCGATGCCGCCCGGGCGGCCGGTGCCGACCAGTACGCGGCCGACGAGTTCGCCGCGGCGCAGACCGCGCTGCAACGCGCGAACGACGCCGTCGGGCAGCGCGACTATCGTCTCGCCCTGAATAACGCCCTCGATGCGCGGGAGCGCGCGCAGAATGCCGCCAAGCAAGCCGCCGACGGCAAAGCGATCGCGCGGACCGAAGCCGAGCACGCGCTCGGCACGACGACCAGCGCGCTGAACGACGCGCACGTGAAGCTCAGGTCCGCCGAAAGGAACCGCGCGCCGTCGCGTGTCCTCACCGGGCCGCGTCGCGTGATCGACGATGCGGACACCGCGGTGCAAAAAGCGCGCGCAGAGTTCACCCGCAGCGATTACCGGGCGGTCATCGACACGCTTCGCGAGACTGCATCACAACTACGGGCCGCGGCGCACGATCTCGAAGGGTCTGGCACGGCCGCACAGCGCCGCCGACGCTGAATGCAGGGGCGGGTGGGGCGGGTAAGGCAGGTGGGGGCGCGTCAGGCAGGTGGGGCGCCTAAGGTAGGTGATGCAGGTGGACGAATTAGGCGACGAGTGTGGGGTAAGACAGACCCACTCGGGGTAAATGAGCGCAGTTCTCGTACACCCGCCCTACCTGCCCCACCCGCCCTACCTGCCCCACCCGCCCTACCTTCGCCAGTCGCCCTCGAACACGATTTCCGCCCAGCCGGTCAGATAGACGTTGTCCTCCTCCCATTCGACCCGCTGCGTGCCGCCCGGCGCGACGATCTCCGCCTGCCGCGCGGCGCCGCCGAACGCGGCTGCCGCAATCAGCGCCGCACACGATCCGGTGCCGGACGACAGTGTAGGGCCGACGCCTCGCTCCCAAATCACGATTCTCACGCGATCGGGTGCTTCAACCGACGCGAACTCGACATTCGTCCGTTCCGGGAACATCTCATGCCGCTCCAGCGCGGCGCCGAGACGCTCGAAGCGACCGGCGGCGGGTAACTCCGTGAGGACAACCGCCTGCGGGTTCCCGAAGTCCATCACCACGATCGAGAACGACTCGCCGGCCGCCGTAATCGGCACCTGACGGAGGTCGCGCGGGACACCCATCGCCGCGCGAAACGTCTGACGATGGCCCGTGGGCCCGAGGCGGATCAACCGTTTGGACCCGGCTTCCGTCTGAATCGTGAGCTCGATCGCGCTCCGATTGTCGCCGCGGCACAGGATGGCTGCGAGTCCGCGCACGCCGTTCCCCGACACCTCGGAGCGGCTGCCGTCGGCGTTCAGCAGTCGCATCGACGCCCCGCCGTCGTACGGCTCGTACACGATCAAGCCATCTGCACCAATGCCCGTATGACGGTCGCACAGCTCCCGGGCAAGAAGCTCAAGCTGACGGCCGCGCACCGCGTCCGTGCCTGCATAGACGAAGTCGTTGCCGTAGGCGTGGGCCTTGATGAAATGCATGATGTCATTGCGGACTGCGGACCAGGAGACTTACCACAGAGGACGCGGAGGACGCGGAGGGTCAATCCTGAAAGGAAACAGGATTTTTCCTCCTGTCCTCCGTGTCCTCCGTGGTGGATAGTCATTACTCATTTTCGACAAAACGCGAGAAGATGCCAGCCGAACCGGCGGACGATCGCACGCGGCAGCGCGTTGAAGCTCCCGACGAACAGCCCGTTGTAGACGGCGCCCTTCCAGCCGCCGTGGAGCCGCGATTGGACCGGGAACCGTTCGGGCACGATCCGTACGTCCGTGAACGCCTCGAGGAGGCGCCGGAACTCGCCGATGCTGAATTTCATCAACACCGGCGCCGTCTCATGTTCGAGCCCCACGTTCATCAGCTTCGACAACGCGTTCAGCCA
>QHWF01000390.1 GCA_003222455.1 Acidobacteriota bacterium | reverse complement strand
TGCCCAGGTTGTAGTGGATCTCGGCAGAGTCCGGCTGATAGCGGATGCCCTGCTCGAACTCGATCTGCGCCGCGTCGAATCGCCCGATGATCATCAAGTTGCGGCCGAGAATCTTGTGCGCTTCCGCGTTCTGGTTATCAAGTTCGAGAGATTTCGCCAGGGCCTGGATCGATTCCCCGATCTTCTGCTGCGCGAAGCGGCTGTAGCCGAGCGCGTACCAGCCCCACGAAGAGGTGGGGCGCTCCTTCACGTATTCAGCCAGCAGGGGCTCGACCTCTTTGTACTTCCCCTGCCGGATGTAGTCGACCAGGGTCTCTTTTGCAGACAGCTCGGCCGGGCTCAGGATCAGTCCCGTTCGGTCGGTCGCCGAAGCACGTTCGGTGCGCCGTTGTTTTTCCAGCACGTCGTCCAGATAGCGCTGCGCTTCAGACGACTCGGGCCGCAGTTCGATCGCGTGGCGAAACCTGGCGGCTGCCTGTTCCAGGTCGCCGTTGTCCAGTGCCGCGCGGCCTTCGGCGATATCCAGATTTGCATTCTGGCTGCGATCGTCAGCGGCGACGAGCTCACGGCCTTTCTTGAGCTCGGACGTAGCTTCCTCATGACGTCCCGCCCGCGCCAGAGCCAGGCCCAGCTGATAGTGACCTTCTCCATTGTCTGGCTCGAGGCGCGCCGCCTGTTGCAGTTCGTCGATGGCTTCAGCCACTCTGGCGTCCTGAAGCAGGGCCTTGCCAAGCGCCAGATGCGCGCGGGCGAACGCGGGGGCGAGCGCGATGACCTTTCGCAGCTGCTCGATCTCTTTCGCCGGCCCGCGGCCTGGACTGGCGTCGTACGCCGTCGCGAGATTGAATTGCGCTTTGACCGAGCCTGGCGCCAGCGCAACCGCCTTCTCCAGTTCGCGGATGGCTTCTTCGGCGTCGGTAGGCGTGAGGGCCGCCCCCAGGTTGGCATGCGCCTCTGCATAATCGGGGCTGAGGCGTACAGCCTCACGCAGCGCCGCGATGCCCGCTTCATCGTCGCCCGCTTGGATGAGGACGAGTCCCAGGTTGTTGTGCGCTTCTGCATAGTCAGGATGCAGCCGAACCGCTTCGCGGAATTCGGCCGCCACCTCGCCCGCGTCGGCGCCCGCGCGACCGAGCAAGCGGCCCAGCACGTTGTGCGCGTCGGCCCGCTTCGAATCTGCAGCCAGTGCCTGGCGAAGTCCGGTAATGGCGTCGTTCCAGTCGGGTGTGGGACGCGACGCAGGCGCGAGGTTCAGCGCGGCTTCTAATTGTCCCAGTGCTTTATCGAGCTCGCCCGTGCGGAGAAATGAGATGCCGAGATCGACGTACACCGCCGCGGTCGGCGGCAGGAGCGCAATCGCGCGCTGCAGGCTTGCGCGCGCTCCAGCCACGTCACCCCTCTCGCGCAGGACCGTTCCGAGAAACGCATAGCTGGCGCCGGCCGCGGGATCGAGCTGTACGCTCTTCTGCAATTCGGTGACGGCCCGCTCTTTGAAGCCGCTGTACCAGAGCGAGGCTCCAAGGTTGTAATGGGCTTCGGCCAATTCAGGCTGAAGCACGATTGCCCGCTCCAGGTGCGTGACCGCGGACGACAGATCTCCCTGCTGGCCAAGAATGAAGCCGAGCAGATTGTGTGCCTCTCCATGCTGGTCGTCGGCGTGAACGACTTCGGCGAGTTGTTCACGCGCGGCGTTCAGTTCGCCGCGTCCCGCGGCTTCCTGCGCCCGCTGGAACAGATCGTCCGCCGCGCCGGTCGATGTGGCGCGTGGCTTGTGCGCCGCGGCGCTTTGCTGCTTCAGGGCCATGCCGAGTGCGTAGTAGCCTTCGCGCAACTCGGGTTCGATCTGGAGCGCACGCTCGAACGCCGCCACGGCGCCGGCAAGATCGCCGCTCTGGCGCAGCGTCTGACCGAGCTCGTACTGAACGCCCGCATTGTTCGGATCGGCGGCGACGACACGCTTCAAGTGATCCAGTGCCCCTTCCAGATCGCCTTTCTCGCGCAACGCACGCCCCAGGTTCAAATGGGCGGCGAGGCTGTTTGGCTCCAGGGACAGCGCTTGCTGAAACACGTCGCCCGCTTCAGTAAAGTCGCCGCTCCTGGCCAGCGCCGAGCCCAGGTTCGTGTAGGCGCGCCCGTACCCGGGATCCAGGGCGATGGCCTTCCTGAACTCGGCGATGGCGCCGGGAAGATCGGCCTTTTCGGAGAGAGCGACGCCGAGCCAGTTGTGCGCTTCCGCGGATCGCGGTCCTACCTTGACAGCGTGCTGGAACGCCTCGAACGCGCGCGCCGGGTCATTGCGATCCCAGTAGGCGAGACCCAACGCGATATACAGCTTGGGATTGGTCGGATCGCGCTTGACCGATGCCTCGAGTTCGCTTACTGATGCGGGAGGATTTGCCGGCTTCTGCGCTGCCGCCACTGCGGGGGTGAACAGAGCACAGGCGATAAATAAGACACAAGTGGTGATTAAGAAAGAAGACAGGGCCGACCCTCTGTGTCCTTTGTATCCTTTGTATCCTTTGTGCCCTTTGTGTTGATGTCTTTTCATCGATCGGGATCCAGCAATCGAAGCTGCAGCCGCGATGTGGCTTCATCTTCCTGACGAAGCGACTTCGCCAGCTCGAGCTGTTTGTCGGCCTCTTCTTTCCTGCCCACGCGCGCGAGCAGCAACCCAAGCTGGTAGTTGGCCTTGACCGACTTGGGATTCAGGAGAACCGCCTTCCGAAGGCTGACCTCCGCCTCCGTGTAGCGCTGCGCGTTCATCAGCATGCCGCCCAACGCCTCACACGAGGCCGCGTGCCGGGGATACCGCTGGACCAGATCTTCCAGCGCCGCGATGGCTTCAGCGTCGTGACCCTGGTCTCTCTCGACAAGAGCGAGGTAATAACGCGAGGCCAGCTGCTCTGGCTGCAACCGGACGCTGACACGTAGGTGTTCGGCCGCATCGGCCAATCGCCCCTGGATATAGAACACCGATCCCAGCGCATATTGAAGCTGCGGATCGTCGGGCTGCTTTCTGACGAGCCCTTCGAGCAGATCCTGGGCCGCTTCGAACTGACGTTTTCCGACTTTCGCGGCGGCCAGCGTGTACTGATACGCCGGATCGTCGGGCCGCCGGCTGGCGGCAGTTGTCAACGCTGGTTCGGCATCTTCCAGAAGATCCATCTTCAGGCACACGCGGCCGAACCCGAGCAGAATCTCCGGATCATCCGGCTCGATCTTCCTGGCGCGAATCCAGTAGGAAAGCGCGCGTTCGAGCTCGCCCTGCCGCTCTGCAATCGCGGCGGCCTGCCGCAGCGCTCCAACCGAGTCCGGCTTCAAGGTGAGCGCCAGATCGTAGGACTCGAGCGCGCGCATCGCGTCGCTGTTCAGCAGGTACGCACCGGCGAGATTGAACGCCAGCTCGTAAGACGGAGGGCCCACATGGCGCGCGTGCTCGAGGACGTCGATCGCCTCGTTGACGGCCGCGTCTTTGGCAAGCAGCAAGGCGAACTTGATCGACCAGTCCTGGGGAACGTCGGCAAGATGCGTCCAGTCCCGGGCCAGGGCGGCTGCCTCCGCGCGGCGGCCGGTCTTCAAAAAGTCGGTGACGAGTACGAGCAACCCTTCGGGAGACTGCTTGAACGCATGAAGCACCGGCTGCGCCAGCTCCAATGATTGGCGGTAGTTCCCTTTTTCGGTCTCGAATCGCGCCAGGGCCAATCTCGCAGCCGCGTTCGGCGGATCCAGAATCAGGACCCGTTCGAGCAAGCCCGAAGCGAGCTCTGATTTTCCTTGAAGCGTGTAGACCTGCGCGAGGGTGAGATGGGCGCCGACCAGGGCCGGCTCCATCCGGATGGCCTTCTGGAGCAGGCTGGCGCTTTCGTCGAATCGCTTCTGTTGAAATCGAATGGTGCCGAGGACGGAACAGGCGACTGCCTGCGTTTCGGGATCGGTAAGAGCCAGCTGCGCCTGCCGGTCAGCTTCTTCCAGCCGGCCCTGCTGGACGAGCAGGGCCGCCTTCTGGAGGGCGTCACGCGCGTCCGCACGGTCCGACTGCTGCGATGCCGCTGTGACCACGGAGGACGCGGAGGACAGGAGGAACAATCCTGTTCCTTCGAGCAGTCCGCATACGAGCAACGCACACACACGTCGACCTTTCCGCCGCGGAGTCTCTGCGCGTCGGCGTGGCAACCACTTACTCCGTATGTGCTTCCTAGTCCGTCTCCCGGTCAAAAGGCTGCAACCGTGGGCTCTGCCCCTGGAAACCTGATTCCGCGTCCTAGCTCGGAACGCATCCGAGAATGGAAATCTGACCACGGAGGGACAATCCTGTTGCTTTTCAGGATTGAACCTCCGCGTCCTCCGCGTCCTCTATGGTGACTCTCAGAAATCGAATCTCAACGCAAATTGGACCGACCGCGGCTGATTGCATTGCGTATTGACTGTCCCGAAGCTCGATGCGCTCCAGTTCTGGTCGGGATCACAAAACAGCGTTCGGTTGAACAGATTGCCGACCGAAGCCTCGACGCGCAGTCTCACCGTATCCTGCAACGGGACGACCTTGAACAGACTCATATCTTCGCTGTACGTCGGGAAGCCGCGCACCGTTCCATCGCGGCGCGGCGCGCTCCCAAACTGCAGGGGACCGGGATCCGTCCAGGCGTTCTTATTGAAGTAGCTCTGGGTGTTCGGACTGAAGTTCGAGCCGGCCGCCACCGCGTCGACGCCTGCCACCCGGTTTGGCCGCTTCTGGCCGTTGAAGAGCAAACCGCTCAGCGGGCGCCCGCTTTCGTACCGCAATATTCCACTGACATTCCAGCCCGCGAGCAGCGCCTTTGCCGGAGCTGACGTCCACGCGCCGGGAACCTGCCAGGTGAAGCCGGTCAGGAACACGTGCGGCGTATCGTCGGCGCTCAGAGCCCATTCCAGTGGATCGGCGGGATTCTGGACGGCTCCGTTCACCCCGTTATCCCCTTGCGCGCTTTCTGCCCCATTGTTATACAGCCTGGAAAAGGTATATGCGACCCGACCCTGGAAACCTCGAGAGAAACGCCGCTCGAGCACGAACTCCACGGCATGATACTGGCTCTTGCCGGTGGGGACACCCCGCCACACAATCGTTTGATACTGCGGATATCTCCGAAGCGCTTGCGCCACATTTCCGCTGAAGCCAGGATACGGCGACACAATTCCGGCGGCTTGCGCGACGGGCGAATTGATGTTCGCCTGCAACACATTGGCACCCAGGGCCAGAACCTTCGGGTCGTTCATGTTGGCATCGACGCCCAGCGTCTGGAAATGATGGTTCAGGCGGGTCCCGCGATTGCCGATGTAAGAAACATCGAGCATCATGTTGCTGGCAAGCTGGTGTTCGAACGTCAGCGACCAGTTCTGGAAGCGCGGCAACGTCAAGTCGTCCGGCGCGACCGCTATCACATCGGCGTTGTTTGCGAAAGTCGGATCGATGAACGGTGGTTGCTTCACCAGGCTTTGTGGGAAGCCATTATCGAGATAGAAGGCAGGAAACTGGCCATTGGAAGTATTCGGTGCCAACAGGTTCGCCTGGAACCCGAGCGTCGGTTCAAATACGAATTGAGAGAATGCAACCCCTGAATAATAGATCCCATAGCCGCCGCGGATGGTGTTCCGGTCTCCGGCTTGATAGGCAAAGCCGGCGCGCGGACCCCAGGCATCGCGTTTCGGATTTTCAAACGTCCGTGTGCCGGAACGCCCCGCCCCCGTTCCTGCAAAGATCAACGCCCCCGGGCGATTGCCGGCACCGGGATTGGGCGTGTTCGGATCGAAGGTGGAATACTGATCCTGCGTTTCCGTGCGGGCGAACTGATAGTCGAAACGCAGTCCGAGCGTCAGCGTCAACCGGTCGTTCACCTTGACTTCGTCGTTGATCCACGACGCCGTGTACGCCTCGTTGAACGTCGGCTGGGCGGGGATGGTCTGATTGGACGCCTGCACCTGACCGAGCAGGAACGACGCAAACGGATCGCCGGTCTGACCGAGATTGTTGCCGCTCGCGTCGTACCCGCCTGTGCCGAGACGATTGAAGTCGAACTGTCCGGCGACGGCACCGACCGCCCATCCACGGAACGGGAAATTGTGATACCGGTACTCGAAGCCCACCTTCATCGTGTGCCGGCCCTTGACGAACGCGAGGTCGTCGGAGAACTGCCAGCGGTTGTTCGTCAGGTAGCCGAAATTCGGCCAGGCAAATTGCCCGAGGGAGTTGTACGGCGTGTTGCCCGCGAAATTGATCAACGGCGGTCCGGCCGTGGTGTCCAGAATGCCGCCGTGATTGGCGCCCCACAGCAACTGGGGCCAGCCCGCGCCCGCCGAAAGCGAATTGCCGCCCATGTACCAGCGGTCGTACGCCACCGTGGTGTGATTCAGCAGGTTGTCGCGGATGATCCAGTCGAACTGCTGATGGGCGTGATGCGTGGAAATCCGTTGATAGAAGCCGTTGCCGAAGTAAGAGGTGTTCTTCTGCGGCTCCGTCTCGCCGTCGAATTCGGTCGTGCACCCGGCGACCTCGCCGCAGTTGCGAATCGAGGGCCGGTGGTTCCAGTAGAAGCTGTGACTCATGCGGAAGTTGGGCGTAAAGCCGTGGTCCACGCGGAACTCGATGTTCCGTGCGTTCAGGAGCCACGTCTGGTCGCCCGCCGGGTTTCCAGCCACGTTGAACGCCGTGCCGGGACGGTCCGGATGAACCATCAGGGCAGCGATCTTGGCAGCGACCTGGCTCCGCAGCGGATCCGTGGCTGGAATCCTGTTGCCCGGATACGGATCGCGTACGGGAACCCCGTTGACCATCCGCGTGGTGCCGGGATTGAAAATCTGGCCAGAATAAATGGGCCGTCCCAGGATGTCGGTTCCGATTTGGTTCGTCGTCAGCAGCGCGCCGAAGTCGCCAGCCTTGAACGCATCGGTCGGCGTCGTGTTGCCGAACCCGGGCAGAACGCCGCTGCGCAATCGGGTCCAGTCGAAATTTGTGAAGAAGAACGTTTTGTTGTGTCCGTCGTAGGCTTTCGGAAACACCACCGGTCCGCCCAGGGTGAAGCCGAAATTGTCGTTTTTGAGCGGCGCCTTGCCGGCGAAGAACCCGTCGGCATTGAGCGCGTCTCGCGCCAGGTACTCATATCCGCTTCCACGCAGCGTGTTCGTCCCCGACTTCGACGTGTATTCGATGAAGCCGCCGCTGGTGTGTCCGTACTGCGCTGAGTACGTTGTCGAGACGACCTTCATCTCCTGGATGGCTTCCACCGGAGGCGTGCTCTCGTGGCTCTGCTGGTGCCCGACGGCATAACCAAATGAGGCGCCGTCGAAAAAATTCTCCGTGGCCATCGTCTGGCCGCCGTTGATGCGTGAATTGAACTGGCTGCCGCGGAA
This sequence comes from Acidobacteriota bacterium, assembly GCA_003222455.1. Lineage (GTDB taxonomy): Bacteria > Acidobacteriota > Vicinamibacteria > Vicinamibacterales > CAVVIG01 > QHWF01. Next base: position 1,468 of record QHWF01000390.1, on the reverse strand, counting down.
CATCGGATCGCCGTTCGGCTTCATCGGCAGATAGCCGGGCTGGATCTGCAGGACCGATTCGGCCAGGCGGACATCGGCGGCCGTGATGATCGGAAGATCCTGGTAGTACTTTTCGTTCACCGTGTGGCTGACGTCCGGCAGTGTGACCTGAAGCGGGCTCGCGCCCCTGACCTCAACCGACTCCGCGAGCTCGCCAATCTGCAGGCCGACATCGTGGCGCAGCAAGTCGCCGCCCTGAAGCAGGATGCCTGATGTGACCGCTCGTCTGAATCCGGTCAGGTCGACGGTGACCGTGTACGTGCCCAGCACCAGCGGCGGCGACGTGTACACGCCGGCGGTGTTGGTCACGAGCGCGGTCTCGACACCGGTGGCTTCGTTGCGGATCGTGACCGTCGCGCCCGGAACGCCGGAACCCTGCGCGTCGGTGACGACGCCGCTGAGAATGGCCCGGTCGGCACGCTGAGCCAGAACGGGACTGCTGACACTGAGGCTCGAGCAGACGACGATCGCTACAACGCGGGAGACTACAAGGCAGGTCCTCGTCATGCCAACCTCCGGACGAGGGTCCGATCGGGCTGCTCCTGTCGGGCCGGCGGATTGCCTGCCCGAGCCGCCCGTAAACATTCACGGCGCGAGAGATCGTGAACGTTCACGGCGCGAAAAATTAGCGCCACAGAGCGGGACTGTCAAGCCATTCTTATTGATGAGCTTTCGCGTGGTCCGGCTAAAGCCGGACACTACCGACGTTTTTTTCGAACCTGCTTGGCGCGTGCCTTCGATAGTGTCCGGCTTTAGGCGGACGTGAGTGCCCTTCGGTAGTGTCCGGCTTTAGCCGGACGTGAGTGCCGCGGCCTGAGAAATGTAAGAAGCTCTAGATGTCCGGATTTAGCGGGACCCAGGGCACGTCGCGCGAGAACCGTTTGAAATCGAACCGTCCTCTGCGCGATTTCCGTGCAAGTTCGCTAAGATGGCATCGCATGTCGTCTGACGCGAAAACGGCGCCTCCAACGGCTCCGGCGGCCGGCATCAAGGACATCGCACGCGCCCTTGGCATTTCGATCGGCACGGTCGATCGTGCCCTGCACGACAAGCCGGGCGTCAGTCCGGCGACCCGCGCTCGCGTGCTCAGCATGGCCGAGACGCTGGCCTACCGCCCGAATCTCGCGGCCCGTTACCTGAAATCAAAAAGGCAGCTCCGCATTGCCGTCCATCTGCCGCGGCGGATCGCGTCGTTCTGGGACTCACTGCGCGAAGGGATTCGCGAGAGTGCGGCACCATTCGCTCCGGCGCTGCACGTCGACTTCCGCACGTACCCGAATCTCGGTGAGGGCGACGTCCCGTTGTTCGAGGAGGCGCTTCGCGATGGCACCAACGGCCTGATCATCGCGCCCGGGAATCCCGCCTCGCTGGCGCCTTGCCTCCGCAAGGCGGCGCGCTTGAACATTCCGGTGGTGTGTGTCGTCACGGA
>QHWF01000389.1 GCA_003222455.1 Acidobacteriota bacterium | reverse complement strand
CCTGAAACGCCGGCGGCGGTGGTGATCAACGAAGCGCTGGAACTGGCGCGGACTTTCAGCAGTGAGGAGTCGGTGAGGTTCATTAACGGGATGCTGGATGCGGTGAGGAAGAAACTGGATGCCCGGGCCACCACGGAGGACGCGGAGGACGCGGAGGGAAAATCCTGATGCGCGATAGGATTCTTATTTCGCATGCGCAATCGAACGGTGTCAATTTGCGGAGTCCATGTGATTCGGCTGGGCCAGGTGCGGCAGACGGGTGTGGCGGGTTTCGTGAGTCAGCTGAGTCGAGAACAGGTGTTGGGACAACTACGGGGCTGACCCTCCGCGTCCTCAGCGTCCTCCGTGGTTGAACGATGACTTCCCTCGACGAACAGATTCAGCAACGCCGTTCGAACCTCGATGAGCTGTTGAAGCTCGGGGTCGACATCTACCCGCACCGGTTCGAGCGGCGGCAGACGATTTCCGAGCTCGTCGGCGCATACGGCGCCCGTACGCACGACGAGCTCGAGGCGGATCACGTCGCCACCGTCACCAGCGGCCGCATACTCGCGATCCGGTCGTTCGGCAAGGCGAACTTCCTGGTCGTGTCGGACGGTCTGGCGCGCATTCAGGTGTACATCCGTCAGGATTCGCTGCCGGAACTTGATTTCAAAATCTTCAAGCTGCTCGACTTCGGCGACTGGGTGGGCGTGGAGGGACGCCTGTTCCGAACGAAGACGAACGAGCTGACGATCTGGGCGTCGCACCTGCATTTCCTGGCGAAGTGCCTCCTGCCGCTGCCCGAGAAGTGGCACGGACTGACCGATGTCGAAATCCGGTACCGGCAGCGGTATCTCGATCTCATCGTCAATCCCGAGTCGCGCGGGGTTTTCGAGGCGCGGAGCCGCATCATCAGCGCAATGCGCGAATTCATGACGGCGAGAGGGTACCTCGAGGTCGAGACCCCGATGATGCAGCCGATTGCAGGCGGCGCGCTGGCGCGTCCGTTCACGACGCATCACAACACGCTCGAAATGGATCTGTATCTGCGCATCGCCCCCGAGCTCTATTTGAAGCGGCTGACGGTCGGCGGACTCGAGAAAGTCTTCGAGATCAACCGGAATTTCCGCAACGAAGGGATCTCGACCCAGCACAATCCCGAGTTCACGATGATGGAGTTCTACGAAGCGTACGCCGACTACCAGGCGCTGATGACGATGACCGAGGAGATGATCGGGACCGTCGCGCGCAAGGCGGTCGGCACCGATGGGATCGCCTTCGGCGATCACCAGATCGCGCTGACGGCGCCGTTTGCGCGGCTGTCGCTGCGTGAAGCGGCGCGCGACGCGGCGTCACGGCGACTCCACCGCGACGTCTCGGACGCCGACCTTCGCGCACGCGATCGCGCGGCCGCGCTGGCGGGCGGGCTCGCCGTCGAGGTCGATCCGGGCGACGGCGCCGGGACCATCACGATGCACATTTTCGAAGCCTTGTGCGAGGAACACCTGATCCAGCCGACCTTCGTGTACGATTTTCCGACCGAGGTGTCGCCGCTCTCGAAGCAGAAACCGGGCGATCCCGACACGGTCGAGCGGTTCGAGCTCTACATCGGCGGCTTCGAAATCGCGAACGCGTTCAGCGAGCTGAACGATCCGATCGAGCAGCGGCGCCGCTTCGAGGCGCAGCGGCGGAACCGCGGGCGCGGCAACCTCGAGGCGCACGAAATGGACGACGATTACATCCATGCCCTCGAGTACGGCCTGCCGCCCACGGCCGGCGAGGGAGTAGGGATCGATCGCCTGGTCATGCTCCTGACCAACAGCCCGTCGATTCGCGACGTGATCCTGTTTCCGTTGATGCGGAAGCGAGACTGACGTCGCGAGGCCGCGAAGCAATACCAATGCGACCACGAAGACACGAAGACACGAAGAACCCACGAAAAAGACTGTACAAGTTTTTCTTCTTCGTGATCTTCGTGACTTCGTGGCCTTCGTGGCCAAAGACGTGGCGGTTTGCCAGGATGCCGCTGAAAGCACGGATGTAATGGATTTGCCCTTCGAGCTCCACGTCGCGCTGCGGTACCTGCTCGCCAAGCGGAAACAGGCATTCATCTCCGTGATCTCGTTCATCTCCACGCTCGGCGTCACGGTCGGCGTCATGTACCTGCTCGCCAAGCGGAAACAGGCATTCATCTCCGTGATCTCGTTCATCTCCACGCTCGGCGTCACGGTCGGCGTCATGGCGCTCGTCATCGCGCTCGCCCTGATGACCGGATTGCAGGGCGAGATCCGCGACCGGATCGTCGGCGCGAACCCGCACATCTACGTGTGGAAGACGAGCGGAATCCAGGACTACCGTGCCGAGTCGGACACGCTGCGCCGCTTTCCGCACGTGACCGGGGCGGCGCCGGCCATTCTCGGCAAAGCGCTGGTATCGACCGCGCGATTGGACGACTTCGTGAACCTCACCGGGATCGACCCGGGTCTCGAAGCCAGCGTCACCGACCTGCACGCGGCCATGCAGTACGGTTCGGTCGAGGCGCTCAACCTGCCGAACGCCGCGGGGGCAGTCGGCGGCGTCCTGCTGGGGAAGGATCTCGCGAGTAAGCTCGGGGTCGCCGTCGGCGATTCGGTCACACTGATGACGCTGCACGGCACGTTATCACCCATGGGATTCCTGCCCGTGCCGCGGACGCTCCGCGTGGTCGGCATCTTCAGCCTCGGTCTCTACGAGCTCGACTCGACGACCGGCTTCGTCTCGCTCGATCTCGCAAAGCGGATGTTCGACAAAGAGCACGTCGATCTGATCCAGTTGCGTGTGGACGATGTGTATGCCGCCCCGCGAATCGCGGGGGCCATCTCGTCGCGACTGGGCGATCAGTACCTGACCGAGGACTGGTCCGAGATGAACCGGTCGCTGTTCTCGGCGCTGTGGCTCGAGAAGATGGCCATCTCGCTGACGATCGGCCTCATTGTCATGGTGGCCGCGCTGAATATCGTGGCGTCGCTGATCCTGCTGGTGATGGAGAAGCATCGCGACATCGCGATCCTGAAAACCATGGGCGCCAGCGCGCGCAGCATCACCGCGGTGTTCATGATGCAGGGGCTCATCATCGGCGTGGTCGGAACGACGGTGGGGGCGGCAGCGGGCTACGGCCTCTCGTCGGTCCTCGACCGGTACAAAGTGATTCGCGTACCCGTGGATATCTATCAGGTCTCGCACGTGCCGTTCCATGTCGACCCGCGCGACTTCGCCATGGTCATCGCCGCTGCAGTCGCCGTCTGCTTCGTGGCGACGATTTATCCGTCGCGTCAGGCGGCGCGCCTCGATCCGGCGCAGGCGCTGCGTTATGAGTAATTCAACTCTCAACTTTCAACTCTCAACGCTCAATTCTCGAACTGAGCGTTGAGACTTGAGCGTTGAGACTTGAGACTTGAGACTTGAGACTTGAGAGATGAGAGATGTCCTTCATCGAGGCGCGCGGCATCGTCAAGAGTTATCCCGTCGGCGGCGCGCCGCTGACGGTGCTGCGGGAGCTCGATCTCCAGGTCGATGCCGGCGAGATGCTGGCCATTGTCGGCGCGTCAGGCGTGGGCAAGAGCACGCTCCTGCATCTGCTGGGCGGCCTCGACCGCGTCGATCGCGGATCGATTGTGGTGGCCGGCGTCGACCTTACCGCGCTGCCGGACGATCGCGTGGTCGCGTTCCGCAACCGCCACGTCGGGTTCGTCTTCCAGTTCCATCACCTGCTGCCCGAGTTCTCCGCGCTCGAGAACGCGGAAATGCCGATGCGGATTGCGAGGATGCCGATGGCCGATGCACGGCCGCGGGCGGACGAGTTTCTGCGCCGCGTGGGCCTTGGCGAGCGGCTGACCCATCGACCGGGGATGCTGTCGGGCGGCGAGCAGCAGCGCGTCGCGGTCGCCCGGGCGCTCGTCATGCGGCCGTCCGTCCTCCTCGCCGACGAGCCGACGGGCGACCTGGACGAGGCGACCGCAGACTCGTTACACCAGCTGCTCCGGGAGATGCATCGGGATTTCGGCCTGACGTCGGTCATCGCGACCCACAATCCCCGGCTGGCCGCCGGGTGCGACCGGGTGCTCCGGCTCGAAGGCGGCAGCCTGCACTCCGCCGAGAGTTCGCGCTAATCGGCACCTTAGGTCGCCGAAAGCGTACCCGGGTCCGTGCAGTCCCGCCACACTACGGGCAATGGCGATCGGGCACGACCGTTGCGTTCACGCGTCTAAACGATTGTGGGGGCTGGCTCCGGGCGCGGCGGCGTCTAAACTCGGAAGAGCGTTGGGTTTAGAGTGAACGATGCCGTATAATGTGGCCAAGGTCTCCGTGACCCCAACACCAACGCATTGACGTAGGTAAGCGGATGTTCGAACGGTACACCGAAAGGGCACGACGAGTCCTCTTCTTCGCCCGCTACGAAGCGAGCCAACTCGGCAGCATCTCGATTGAGACCGAGCACCTGCTTCTCGGCCTCATTCGCGAAGGTAAAGGGTTGACGAGCCGAATCTTCGCGCGCTCGCACTTGTCCCTCGAGAATATCCGCAAAGAAATCGAGGGTCGCACGGTTTTCCGCGAAAAAGTTTCCACGTCCGTGGAGATCCCCTTCAGCGCGGAAACAAAGCGGGTGCTGCAGTTTGCGGCCGAAGAGGCCGACCGCCTGCTTCACAACTACATCGGCACGGAACACCTGCTGCTTGGCATCCTGCGCGAGGAGCGATCGGTTGCGGCGTCCATCCTCATGGAAAAGGGGATGCGGCTCAATACCGTTCGCGACGATATCGTTCAGCTGCTGAATGAAAAGACAACGCTGACGCGCGTGAAAGAAACCCCGCTTTTGGCGGAATTTAGTCGGGATTTAACGGAATCGGCGTTGAAGAACCAGCTCGACCCGCTGGTCGGGCGCGAGCACGAGCTCGAGCGCGTTCAGCAGGTGCTCTGCCGGCGGACCAAGAACAACGCGGTCCTGATCGGCGAGCCGGGCGTGGGCAAGACGGCGATTGTCGAAGGCCTGGCGCAGAAGATCGTGTACGGCGACGTCCCGCATTTCCTCGCCGACAAGCGCATTCTCGCTCTCGATATCTCGTTGATCGTCGCCGGGACGAAGTACCGCGGTCAGTTCGAAGAACGCCTCAAGGCGATCATGAAGGAACTGACGGACAACCCGAACATCATCGTCTTTATTGACGAGCTTCACACCCTCGTGGGCGCCGGTTCCGCCGAAGGCTCGCTCGACGCCGCCAACATCCTGAAGCCGGCGCTCAGCCGCGGTGAAATCCGCTGCATCGGTGCGACGACGCCGGCCGAGTACCGCAAGTACATCGAGAAGGATCGGTCGCTCGAGCGCCGGTTCCAGGCCATCAAGGTGGATCCGCCCAACGAGCGCGAGACCATCGCGATTCTGCTCGGCGTGAAGGATCGGTACGAGAATTTCCATCACGTGGAGTACACGCGCGAGGCGATCGAGGCGTCGGTATACCAGTCCAACCGCTACATCACCGACCGCTTCCTTCCCGACAAGGCGATCGACCTTGTCGATGAGGCCGGTGCGCGCGCCAAGCTGCGCGAAGCGGGCTACAGCGAAGAGTTCGGCGAGATCAACAAGAGCATTCGCGTGGCCGTCGAGCAGATGGAAAACGCCGTCTCGCAGAAAGACTTCGAGAAAGCGCAGTTCTACCGCGAACAGGAAGTCACCGCGCGCGAGAACCTGCAGTTCGTCCGGCAGCAGTTCGACGTCAAGTCGAACGCCCGCAAGGTCATCGTCGGCAAGGCCGAGATCGACGAGGTCGTGTCGAAGTGGACCGGCGTCCCGATGGCCTCGATCAATCAGGACGAAGGCGACAAGCTGCTGCGCATGGAAACCGAGCTGCACCGCCGCGTGATCAGCCAGGAAAAGGCCATCTCCGCGATCTCGCGCGCGATTCGCCGCTCGCGCGCCGGACTGAAGAACCCGAACCGGCCGGTCGGCAGCTTCGTGTTCCTCGGACCGACGGGCGTCGGCAAGACCGAACTGGCGCGCGCGCTCGCCAATTTCCTGTTCGGCAGCGACCATGCGCTGATCCGCTTCGACATGTCGGAATACATGGAGAAGCATTCGGTGTCGAAGTTGATTGGCTCGCCGCCCGGATACGTGGGCCACGAAGAAGGCGGTCAGCTGACCGAGAAGGTGAAGCGGAATCCGTACTCGGTGGTCCTCCTCGACGAGATCGAGAAGGCGCACCCCGACATCTTCAACATCCTGCTGCAGGTGTTCGAGGACGGCCACCTCACGGATGGCCTCGGCAACCGGGTGAACTTCAAGAACACCATCATCATCATGACGTCGAACATCGGCGCTCGCTTCATTCAGAAGAAGAGCTCGATGGGGTTCCAGTCGGCCGATACGATCACGATCGACAAGAGCGTCTCCGACATGGTGCTCGGCGAGGTGAAGCGGACGTTCAATCCCGAGTTCATCAACCGCATCGACGAGATCATCGTCTTCGACGCGCTGAACGACGACGACCTGCGAAAGATCATGGCGTTGCTGGTCAATCAGCTGAACGCCAACCTCGTGGACCGGAAGCTGCGGATCAGCCTGGTGCCCGAGGTCATCGACTGGATTATCGAGGTGACGTGCAAGGACCGCTCGTACGGCGCCCGGCCGTTGCGCCGCGCCATTCAGCGGTACGTCGAGGATCCGTTGTCGGAAGAGCTCATCCGTGGCCACCTGCACGGCGGCGACATCGAGGTGTATCTCGACGCCGGCCAGCTCTCGTACCGCCCTGCGGGAGAGCTGGAGGCCGGACGAAAGCTCGCTTAGTCAATCGAGTGATTAGGTGATCGGGTGATTGGGTAATTGAATTGGTCAATTGGCTGAGGACGACGGATCCGCCCGGCCAATCGGCCAATCCAGTTACCCGATTACCAGGTTATCCGATTACCAGATTCGCCGGTCATTTACCCGGCCATCCTGCCTCGCCGCTAGTCT
>QHWF01000388.1 GCA_003222455.1 Acidobacteriota bacterium | reverse complement strand
GCGATCGCAGGTCCGCGCCCGGCCGAGTACGTCCGGCGATTCGATCCGCGGCGCGAGAAGGCGGCGTTCGAAACCGTCGTGCACCGATGGACGCGCGGTGTGGATCTCATGGCGCTCATCTCGGTGATGCAGCAGATGATCGAACGATCCGGGTCGCTCGAAGGATTCTTCGCCGACGCCTACAGCGCGTCCGCGGACGACATCGAGGCGGCGCTCGACGGCTTCTCGAGCCGTGCCATGGCGCTCGATCTCGAGCCGGCCTACGGCCGCGTGCCTCGACGGCCGGGTGTCTGCTACTTCTTCCCGCGCCCATCGGCCGGCAGCGGGTGCAAGCGCCTGAACCTGTTCCTTCGATGGATGGTGCGCCGCGACGCGCTCGATCTCGGCGTCTGGTCGCGCATCTCGCCGGCCAAGCTGATTGTGCCGCTCGACACGCACGTCATTCGCGTCGGCCGGTGTCTCGGGCTGACCCGGTACACGAGTCCCGGGTGGCCCATGGCGCGCGACATCACCGCGTCGCTTCGCCGAATCGATCCCGACGACCCGGTGAAGTACGACTTCGCGCTCTGCCATCTCGGGATGATGAACGCGTGCGGCTTCAGCCGGGGCCCCCGGCGCGGCCGCCGCGCTTGGGACCCCGACCGGGGCGCGGGTGCACGTGGGAGGGCGGCACGTCCGGACGCGAATTGTCCGCTGCGTGGCCTGTGCCGGCCAACCGCCCGTAGACGCGCGCGGTCGCGGTGACCATCTGCCCCGCGCTGAACCGCTCCGACACGCGCGCGAAGCCGGCCGCCCCGAGCCGCGCCCGCAGCCGTTCGTCGCCGAGCGCACGGACAATCGCCTGTGAAAGCGCGACGACATCCCGCGGCGGCACGAGCAGCCCCGTCACATCGTCTTCGACGATTTCCGGAATGCCGCCGGCGCGCGTGGCGACAATCGGACGCGCGCACGCCATGGCGTCGAGCAGCGACGTCCCGAGACCTTCGGTCACCGAGCTCATCACGAACAGATCGAAGCTCTTCATGCAGCCGATCACGCCGGTCCGAAAGCCGGGCAACAGCACGTGCTTTTCCAGGTGGTGTTCCCGAATCAGGCGCTCGAGCGGCTCGCGCAGCTCGCCTTCACCAAGGATGATGAACCGGACGTCCGGCATCTGCTGCACGACGAGGTGCGCCGCGTCGATGAGGTATCGCTGCCCCTTGTGCGGCACGAGCGCCGCCACGTTGCCGACGACCAGCGCATGATGCGGCAGCCAGAACGTCTCGTGAACGTCGACGCGCCCGGCCGCGGCGACGCCGTCCAGGTCCACTCCTTCGTGAACGGTGACCGTGCGCGCCGGCGCGATCCCGTCGGCAATCAGGATCTGCCGAATCGCTTCCGAGGCGGCAATGAAACAATCGACCTGGCGATGCTTCCAGCGCGAGAAGGCGTTGTGCTTCAGATGAAAATCGACGCGGCGTGAAGCGACGAGGGCCGGAGGCCGCCCGCCTCCCGCCGGCGCGGCGCCGAACGACAACGCCAGCGCCGCCATGGCCACGCCATGCGGATCGTGGGCATGGACAACGTCGGGCGCGAGCTGCTTCACCTTCTGCGCGAACCGCCAGGCCGTGGTGAGATCCAGCTCGCTGCGAGGCGCCAGCGGGACGAGCTCCTGACTATCGTCGACGCGGCGTCGAAGCTCGCCGTCAGGATGCGCGACGAGCGCTGCGCGGTGACCCAGTGCGCGCAGGCCGTTCAGCGTCAACAGCACCTGGTTCTGGCCGCCGCGCCACGTCCGCGCCGTGTCAATGTGGAGGGAGAACATGCAACCCACGGCTCATCACGAAGTCACGAAGAAACACGAAGCCACGAAGCATCATAAGGGAGTCTTCGTGTCCTTCCTACTCTTCGTGTCTTCGTGATGAGCCGTCGTGACGTGTTCGAGCTCCCACAGCTTCGCGAATTTCAGAAACACGTAATAGGTGTTCATCGCCGAGATGACGAAGCCGGCGGCGCCGTCGCGAAACCCGCCGCGCGCGATGTAGTTCCGGAGGAACGCGAGAGGCGGATGGCCGGCCAGCTGCAGCAGGCCGGCATGGCGTCCCGATTCGGCCATCTGCCGTGCCGCGGCGGTGGTGTAACGGTCCACCGTTTCCAGGTGTTCCGCGATGTCGCGATAGGCGAAGTGCTGCAGTTCGCCGTGCAATCGTCCGACCGTGCCGCCGACGGTGACGGCTTCGTGCACGTAGCGGCCCGTCCATCGGGCGGAGCGGCGATCGTAGAGCCGCAGTTGATAGTCCGGATACCAGTCGGTCGATCGAATCCACCGACCGAAATGCCAGGTCACCCGCGGGATCCGGTATGCCGCGTTGGACGGCGTCCCGGCGAGCGTGGCCTTGATTTCGGTGGCGAGCTGCGGCGTCACGCGCTCGTCGGCGTCGAGCGACAGGATCCAGTCGTGGCTCGCGATCGACGCCGCGTAATTCTTCTGATCGACGTATCCCGGCCACTCGCGGACGACGACGCGGTGAGCGTGTCGCTGCGCGATGGCGACCGTCGCATCCGTGCTCTCCGAATCGACGACGATGATTTCGTCCGCCCAGGCGATCGACGCCAGCGCATCACCAATGTCTGCCGCTTCGTTGCGGGTGATGATCGTGACCGAAAGCTTCGGCACGGGGTCAGTCTACGTTAGGGCGGGTAGGGCGGGTAGGGCGGGTAGGGCGGGTAGGGCGGGTAGGGCGGGTAGGGTGGGTAGGGCGGGTAAGGGCGGGTGAAACACCCCACCTGCCCTACCAGCCCCACCTGCCCTACCCGCCCTGTTACTGTCCGCGCACGATGGCGTTCGCGCCCGACTGCAGGGTGCCGGATCCGGCCGTCGTGATCCCGCCGCCACCGGCGCCGGCGCCGACCGGTACGAGTTGTACGGTGTCGAGGTCCACGAGCGACTTGTTGTAATCGGCAATGGCCTGGATCTCCGCCGTGCGGGCGAGGGCGAGATCGCGCTGGGCCTGGAACACGAAGAAGCTCTGCGACATGCCGGCGGCCAGCTTCTTCTCTTCCGCTTCGAGCTTCTTCTCCTGCAGGCCGCGGGAGGCGCGCGCCGACTGGACGCGCTTCTGGTTGGTCTGCACCTGCCGCGCGAATTCGCGCACCTGCGTGGCGACCTGCATCTCGAGGTTCTTCAACTGCGTCTGTGCCTGCTGGTATTGCAGCCGCGCGCGCGCCAGGTTCGTGTGCGCCGTGTTGGTGCCGAGCGGATAGCTGATGGTCACGCCGACGGTCCAGTCCGGATAGGCGCTTTGAAACACGTCGCCCAGCACCGACCCGTATCCCCGCTGCGCCAGAATCGATCGATTCAGCGCCTGGCCCGCCGCGATGGCGTTGAAGTCCACAGGACTCAGCTGCACGCCACCCACGCCGGTCGCGATGTACGAAGCGTTGGCGTTCACCTCCGGAAGGATTTGATTCTTCAGGTAGCGGATGTCCACGTCGCTCCGTTCCAGGCTGTTCTTCGCCGCGCGCAAATCCGATCGCTTGTCGAGCGCGTTGCGGACGGCCGCGTCGGTATCGATGCCCTGTTCCAGAAACGGCGCGGCATCAGTCGGCGAGAACGTCGTGGTCCAGAAGTCGGGCGCGGCGGGATCCAGGATGAGCGCGCGGAGATTGTCCTGCGCCCGCTTGATGGCCGCCTCGGCGAGAATCACTCGCTCTTCGTTGCTCGCGACCTCCGCCTGCGCCTGGACGATGTCGATGGGCGCCAGCGTGCCGATCTCGACGCGCTTCCTGTTATCGGCGAGCGATTGTTCGGCGAGCCGCAACGACTCCTGCTGTGTCTTCAGGTTGTCGATGGTGTAGGACAGATCCCAGTACGCATTCTTGACATTGCGGTTCGTCTGCAGGATCACCGCATCGAGCTGGATGTCCGACAGCTCGCGCACTTTCTTGCTGTTCAGGACCTGCTGCCGGATCTGGTCGATCGAGAAGTTCTTCAGGAGCGGCTGCGTGAACTGCACGTTCAGATTCGAGCTGAGCTGGGGGCTGAAGCTGCTGAAGAGATTGTTGGTGGTAAACCGGGAGCTGTTCCAGTTCGCTGAATACGCCGCTCCCCAGGGGAGATTCTGATTCAGCCCTAACGTGGAGGCGAAGCGGCCATTGTTGATGCTCGTGGCAGCCCCCGACAACGAGCTGGTCGGCGCCTGGCTTTGAGACTGCCGCGAGAACCCTGACGTGAGCTGCGGCGACCAGAAGGAACGGGCCTGCGCAATGCCCACGTCCTGAATCTGCGGGTCGAGCCGTTGAATCTGAATCCCGAGGTTCTGTTCGAGCCCGAGTTTCACCGCCTCGTCGATTGACAGGCGCCGGACAATTTCGGCCGGCTGTTGCGCAGCAGCCTGCGCGGCGGCA
>QHWF01000387.1 GCA_003222455.1 Acidobacteriota bacterium | reverse complement strand
ACCGAGAACCTCTTTGCATCGGAGCGTCTTTTGCCGTAAATTTAAGCGTTTGCCGACCAAGCATCCAGGGACAACGGGAGGGGACCGGGGTCCACGGCAGCTGATGGAATACGCGGCTTTTTCCCGTCGTTAGCAAATCCATGGGTTCATTGCGATCGCACGTTGCGGCACCTACGGCCAAGCGCCTGTTCGTTTTCGGTGGCGTCGGTTTGCTCGTGGTGGCGATTGTGCTGCTCGCCTATTTCGGCACCGAGATACGGGCGAACGAGCGCAAGGCGTCCAAGGGACCTGCGGCGATTCCCGTTTCGATTGCGATGGTCGTCCAGGAGGTCGTGCCTTTGCGGCTCCTTGCGATCGGCAACGTCGAAGCCTATGCCACCGTGTCGGTCAAGGCACGGGTCGACGGACAGATCGTGGAGGTCGGCTTCAAGGAAGGCGATGAAGTCCCGCGTGGTCGCGTGCTCTTCAAGATCGACCCACGCCCCTACGAAGCGGCACTACGCCAGGCGCAAGCCAACTTCCTGCGCGACACGGCGCAGAAGAACCAGGCCCGCTCGCAGGAGAACCGCTACCAGGAACTGCTCGCCAAGAATTTCGTCTCCAAGGAAGCCTACGCGCAGATCCGCACCAACGCCGACACCGCCGAGGCCGTGGCCCAGGGGAGCCGCGCCGCCCTCGACAACGCGACGCTCAACCTGGAGTACTGCACGATTCGCTCTCCGATCGACGGCTACCCCGGAAAGATCCAGATTCAGCTGGGAAACCTCGTCAAGGCGAACGATACGCTCCCCCTGGTGGTGATCAACCAAGTGCACCCGATCTACGTGAACTTCTCCGTGCCGGAGCAGCAGCTCCGGGCCGTTCGCGGCTACATGTCCTCGGGGCCGCTCGCGGTCGAGGCGCTGGCCCCGGGCTCGGATCAGCCCGCAGCTTCCGGAACGCTGGTCTTCGTCGATAACGCGGTCGATCCGAGCACCGGGACCATCAAGTTGCGGGCGCAGTTCCAAAACGGCGAGAACGCCCTCTGGCCCGGCCAGTTCGTCAACGTGAGGATTAAGCTCTACGACCAGAAAGACGCCCTGGTCGTGCCATCCAGATCGGTGCAGACCGGTCCCAATGGTCAATACGTTTTCGTCGTCAAGCCCGACATGACCACCGAGTTGCGCATGGTCACCGTCGAGCGCACCGAAGGCGACCGCGCGATCATCGGGAGCGGTCTGGAACGAGGCGAGCGGGTGGTCACGCAGGGGCAGCTGCGCCTCGGTGCCGGGGCGAAGGTCGAGGTCAAGTCGTAAATTCTCCGCGATGAATCTATCGGAACTCTTCGTCCGCCGCCCCGTCATGACCGTGCTGGTCATGGCCGGGATTCTGATTTTCGGACTGGCGAGCTACCGCCTGCTGCCGGTTTCGTCGCTGCCCAACGTCGATTTCCCCACGATACAGGTCTCGGCCCAGCTTCCTGGCGCGAGCCCGGAGACCATGGCCGCAGCGGTGGCGACGCCTCTGGAGAAACAGTTCTCGACGATCGCCGGAATCGACCAGATGACCTCGCTCTCGGGCCAGGGCATCACCAGCGTCACCATCCAGTTTGCGCTCGACCGCGACATCGACGCTGCAGCGCAGGACGTGAATTCGGCGATCGCGGCTGCGACGAAGCAACTGCCGCCGACTATGTCGACACCTCCTTCGTTTCGAAAAGTGAATCCGGCCGATGCACCCATCTTTTTCCTGACGCTCACCTCCGAGACCCTGCCGCTTTCCACCGTCAACGAGTACGCGGAGACCTTTCTCGCGCAGCGCATCTCGACGATTTCCGGAGTAGCCCAGGTTCAGGTACAGGGGCAGCAGAAGTACGCGGTGCGTGTGCAGGTCGACCCGAACGCGCTTGCCGCGCGCGGCGTCGGGATCAACGAGGTCGAGCAGGCAGTCGCCAACGCCAACGTCAACCTGCCCACCGGCACGCTCTACGGCAAGGACCGAATGTTTGCCATACAGGCGACGGGCCAGCTCTACGAGGCGGCTGCCTTCCGGCCCATCATCGTCACTTACCGCAACGGCGCGCCGATCCGCTTGAGCGAGCTCGGGCGCGTCATCGATAGCGTGGAAAACGACAAGCTCGCCGCGTGGTTCAAGGATCAGCGCGGCATCATACTTGCGATCTACCGGCAGCCCGGCACCAATACCATCGAGGTCGTGGACGCCGTCAAAAAGCTGTTGCCGACCTTCCGCGCCGAGGTTCCGGCGGGAGTCAGCATCAACGTGATGTACGACCGATCCAACACCATCCGGGAATCTGTCAACGACGTACGGTTTTCACTGATGCTCGCGCTCGCGCTGGTGGTGATGGTGATCTTCATGTTCCTCCGCAACATTCCGGCCACCATCATTCCGACCGTGGCGCTCCCGATGTCCATCATCGGCACGTTCTCGCTGATGTACGTGTTCGGGTACAGCCTGGACAACATCTCGCTGATGGCGCTGACTTTGTGCGTCGGCTTCGTGGTGGACGACGCGATCGTGATGCTGGAGAACATCTCACGCCACATCGACATGGGGAAGAGCCCGCTGCAGGCGACGCTCGATGGGTCGAAGGAGGTTTCGTTCACCATCCTGTCGATGACAATCTCGCTCGCCGCCGTATTCATCCCGGTGCTCTTCATGGGCGGGATTCTCGGACGGCTGCTCCACGAGTTCGCCGTCACTATCATCGTCGCGGTGCTGATCTCGGGATTCGTCTCGCTCACGCTGACGCCGATGATGTGCAGTCGCATCCTCAAGCCGCGCGCCGACGTCAGGCACGGCAGGTTGTTCCTCGCGAGCGAGAGGGCGTTCGATGCGGTGCGGGACGCGTACGGACAGACCCTCAAGTGGGCACTCCAACACCAGAGATTCGCGATGGCCGTGTTCCTTGCCATCGTCGTTGCCACGGGATGGCTCTACGCGAAAATGCCCAAGGGGTTCCTGCCGAGCGAAGACTCAGGCCAGCTGTTCTGCTTCATCGAAGCGCCCCAGGACATCTCTTTCGACGCCATGGTGACCTACCAGCGCACCGTGCTGGAGATTCTCCGCACCGATTCCAACATCGAAGCGGTAACCGGGTTCATGGGCGCGAGCTCGTTCAACCCTTCGCTCAACGTCGGCCGCGCGACCATGACTCTAAAACCGCGGTCCCAGCGCAAATCGGCCGACGAAGTGGTGCGGGGTCTGCGCCCGAAGGTCTCCAATCTGATGGGCGTCAAGGTCTTCGTCCAGAACGTCCCGGCGATCCGCATCGGCGGGCAACTCACCAAGAGTCCCTACCAATACGTCGTGCAGGGCGCGAGCACCGAAGAGCTGTACCATTGGGTGCCGATCATCGACGAGAAGCTCAAGACCCTGCCGGGGCTGCTCGATGTCTCGAGCGACCTGCAGATCGCCCGGCCGCAGGTCAATGTCGAGATCGACCGCGAGAAGGCCTCCGCCCTCGGGGTCAACCCCCAGCAGATCGAGGCGGCGCTCGCCAATGCGTATGGCTCGCGCCAGGTCTCGAACATCTATACCGCGACTAACCAGTACTGGGTGATTCTCGAACTCGAACCGAGGTACCAGCGCGACCCTGCAGCCTTGTCGATGCTCTACGTGCGCTCCGCGAGCGGGGCGCTGGTCCCGCTCAACGCGGTAGCGAAGCTCACCTACGGCGTCGGCCCCATGAGCGTGAGCCATCTCGGCCAGCTGCCCTCCGTCACGTTTTCGTTCGACCTGCAGCCGGATGTGGCGCTGTCCCAGGCGATCGCCGTGATCCAGAAGGCGGCGCTGGAGCTGCAGGTGCCGGCGACGCTGAACACGAGATTCACGGGCACGGCGCAGGCCTTTCAGGCTTCGCTGGAAGGCATGGGCATCCTGCTGGTCCTTTCCATCCTGGTGATCTACCTGGTGCTCGGCATTCTGTACGAGAGCTTCATCCATCCGCTCACGATCCTCTCCGGGCTGCCGACCGCGGGACTCGGAGCGCTGCTGACCTTGTGGGCTTTCAACATCGAGCTCAACATGTACGCTTTCGTCGGCATCATCATGCTGGTCGGCATCGTCAAGAAGAATGCCATCATGATGATCGACTTCGCGATCGAGGCGCAGCGCAAGGAGGGCAAGCTCGCCGCCGAGGCGATCCACCAAGCCTGTCTGATCCGCTTCCGGCCGATCATGATGACGACGTTCGCGGCGCTGATGGGGAGCCTGCCGATCGCGTTATCGTTCGGCGCTGGCGGCGATGCCCGCCGGCCGCTCGGTCTCGCCGTAGTGGGCGGCCTCGTGCTGTCGCAGTTCCTGACCCTCTACATCACGCCCGTGATCTACCTCCAGTTCGAGCGTCTTCAGGAATGGCTGGCGCAACGGCGCGAGACGCGCCAGATGGCAAAGGTGGGCGCCGCCCGCTAGGCGGCGATCACTTCGACGAGCTGAGCAGGAGGACCACCTTCGGCGATCACGGATTGAGCTGCTTGTAGACGACTTCGGCGACCTGGAGCAGTTGTTCCCTTCTTATTTCGCCCGAAAGGGCGTACCCGAAATTGCCGTCGACCCAGTAGAAGACCGACACGCGGTCCTCCTGGCTGAAGCGGAAAGCGGTGTCGCGCGGCTCCCCTCTTTGCTTGGAGACATACAGCGTCAGGCGCTGGCCGCGCGCATCCTGATACATGAAGTGCGCGACGGGCCCCTGCGGTCCAGAGAGCAGCCGCCCGCCCACAAGTTCGTAACCGAGCGGCCCCAGCTTGGGTGCTTTCAAGGCGGTGCCAAGACGCTTGGACAGCCAGTTCACGAGGTGTTCTTCCTCGTCCGCCCTCACCTCCACCGGATGGCGTACCTCGGGCGAATACACTACGTGCGCAGTGGCCGCGAGGCGCGCCAGGGAAACCTGCACCATCTGCGTCGTGATGAACATTCCACGAACCATCCAGCCGAGGCCGATTCCGAGCGCGAATATCGCTGCAGCGGTGGCGTAGCGCCGCCACGCGTGCGGGCGCACCGCAAGCTGCGCCGCCGGCACCGGTTCGTCGAGCACCGGATTGTAGAGCGAGCGGAGCAGGGCGTTTTGCTCGATGTAGGCGCGCAGCCGCTCCGCGTCCTCAGGATGCGAAGCAAGCCACGCCTCGATCTCGGCTCGAGCG
>QHWF01000386.1 GCA_003222455.1 Acidobacteriota bacterium | reverse complement strand
CGGTGTCGGGGACTTCGAAGCCGGCCAGCACGCGGCCGAAATCGGCGCCGTGGTTGCGGTAGTGGAACAGGCTGATGTTCCAGCGGCCGCCGAGCTTATCGAGAAACTCCATCAGCGCGCCCGGACGTTCCGGGAACTCGAATCGATACAAGCGCTCGTGCCTCGCGTCCGGCGCGCGCCCGCCCACCATGTACCGCACGTGCAGCTTCGCCATCTCGTCGTCTGTCAAGTCCACCGTCTCGTAACCGCTCGACGTCAGCAGGCGCGCAAGCACGATCGCGTCCTCATGTGACGTCGTGGCGACGCCGACGAAGATATGCGCGCGCTCGCGCCCGCTGAGCCGATAGTTGAACTCCGTGACGACGCGACGCCCAATCGCGGCGCAGAATTCGCGGAACGCGCCTGGCCGCTCGGGGATCGTCACCGCGAGCAACGCCTCGCGCGCCTCGCCGAGCTCGGCCCGTTCGGCGACGAAGCGCAGGCGATCGAAGTTCATGTTGGCACCGCTCAGGACCACGACGAGCGTCTGATCGTGGACGCCGGTACGGCCGACCCAGGTCTTCAGCCCGGCCACGGCCAGAGCCCCGGCGGGTTCCATCACCGTCCTCGTATCGTCGAACACGTCCTTGATCGCCGCGCACACCTCGTCGTTGGTGACGCGCACGATCTCGTCGACCGCTTCGCGCACGATCGAGAACGTGATTTCGCCAACCTCGCGGACGGCAACGCCGTCGGCAAAGATGCCGACGTGATCCAGCCGCACGCGCTGCCTGGCGGCCAGCGAGCGGTACATCGCGTCGGACTCGAACGGCTCCACGCCGATCACGTTCACGTCCGGGCTGATCTGTTTCACATACCCGGCGATCCCCGCGATGAGTCCACCACCGCCGACCGGCACGAAAATCGCGGACACGGTGCGCGGTGACCGTTCGGTGGCCGATGGCGGCAGCGAGGCGGACTGCCGTGGCCAGCTGCCGTGGCGCAGGATTTCATCGGCGATGGTGCCCTGGCCGGCGATGACGAGGGGATCGTCGAAGGGATGAATGAAGGTGAGGCCGGTTTTCGCCACCAGCGTGTCGCAATGTACCTGGGCGTCGCCGTAGCTGTCGCCAACGAGTACCACCTCGGCGCCCATCGCGCGGACAGCATCCACCTTGATCGTGGGCGTCGTCTGCGGCATGACGATGACCGCCCGTACGCCCAGGCGCCGCGCGGAGTAGGCGACGCCTTGGGCATGATTGCCCGCGCTGGCGGTGATGACGCCGCGAGCGCGCTCGTCCTCGGTCAGGTGCGCCATGCGGTTGTAGGCGCCGCGCAGCTTGAAGCTGAAGACCGGCTGCTGGTCTTCGCGCTTGAGCAGCACCGTGTTCCCGAGGCGAGCGGACAGCCGCGGCGCGAAATCGAGCGGCGTCTCGCGCGCAACGTCGTAGACGCGGCTCGTCAGGATGTCGTGGAGCAGCCGGTTAATGCCCGGCGGGCGTGAAGGGCTCGACACCGGCAAGCCATTGAATCATGGAACCTGGAGAACGTCACGATCGAACGCAGAGATCGCAATGGTCGCAAAGTAAAGATAGGATTTCTTTGCGGCCTTTGCGGCCTTTGCGTTCCACGGTGGCGTCGCGTGGTCGGACACGCCCCTAGGAAGCCGGCTGCAGATACGGAATGGTCTGTGGTCCCTGCGGCAGCACGCAGAGCCTCGCGTCCGGCCCGGCCGCCCGCATCACGCAGTCGACGGCGGCGGCCACGTCGTCGATCGGTTCGAGGTGCGCCGCGCGCACGGCGGCGGGCGTCAGACAGCCGGTCTTGATCATCACTCGCGCTTTCATCTGGATCTGCGCCTGGATCTGCACCTGCCATTGATCGGGCGCCGAGTATCCCGGCGCCGTGATCATCTCGAGGAGCGCCTCGGGCGTCGGCTGCGACGCCAGCAGTTGACCGTACGATCCATGCGACGGCAATCCGTCGCGGCACTCGGCGGCGCAGACGATGGTGCCGCCTGGCGTGACCACCTGCGCAGCCGCCGACAGACCCTTCACCGCCTGATAGAGGTTCTGGTCGAGCGGGTAGCCGGAGTTCGTCGTGAGGACCACGTCGAACGGCGATTCGACCGCCTGCATGGCATCGTGTCTGGCTGCCGCGCAAGCGAGCCGGTGCTCTTCGAAGAGATCGCCCGCGAAGACCGCTGTAATCCTCTGCTGCCGATTCAATGTCACGTCGACCGAAAAGTGCACGCCGGTCATCCGCGCAATCTCACGCACATCGTCATGAATGGGATTGCCTTCGGTGATGCCCCACGTGGCGTTCGGGTGGCCGATGCGCTGCGCATCGTGGAGCACGAGCACGGTCGCGAGGCCCGCCAATCCCGGCGCCACCATCTTCGGCCCGCCGCTGAAGCCGGCGAAAAAATGCGGCTCCACAAAGCCCGTGGTGATGCGAACATCCGCATCCACCCAGAGACGATTCAAATAAACCGGCACCCCGGTGCTGGTGTCACCGACTGAGACGAGCGACGTCTGGTCGCGGCTGTCGTGATTGACGACCTTGTAGCGGCGCAGAATGTCCGCGCCCACCATCTGTTCGAGCTCGGCGGGTGTGTTGACGCGGTGCGTGCCGGTCGCGATCAGAATCGTGACGTCCTCGTCGCGGACGGCGCCTGGGCTGGGCGCGCGTGATGTCACAGACGGAAATGGCGACGTTCTGGCCGGCTCGCACAGTCTCCCGGAGCGGGGGGCGCGCAACTGGCGCTCGCAGCGCCGCGACCAGGGCCTCGTGCGGATCCGGAAGCGCCGCCCTGAACACCGGCTGGATCACCGTCACGCGCTCGTCCGGAAGATCGACATCGAGTCCGTCGGCGCCATAGTCGAGTCGTACGCGCATGAGTGGCTGCTGCTCCGGGTGAGTCTACCACCAGGATCAGAGGCACGACATTCAACCCAGAAACCCCAGAACTCGCAGAACCACGTGGACCCCCACGCGTCAATGGACCGAAAGTCGGATGTGACCTTTGGCTGCGGGACCCATCTTTCAGTTATGTTACGCACATCGAAAGGGAGGCCGCACATGAACCGGCGCGAAGCGCTCAGGGCGATGTTCGTTGTTTTGAGTTCGACACGAACGCACGCCGCGAGGCCGTCCGTGGCCACGCTGATTGGGACCGGGTCGCCGGGATACTCCGATCACGAAGTCAATAATCCGTACGGGCTGGTAATCGGACCCGATCGCCGCCTGTACTTTTGTGATCTGGACAATCAACGGATCCGATGCCTCGATCTGCGAACGCGTCGGGCAACCACTGTTGCGGGCAGCGGTCAGAAGGGGTACAGCGGTGATGGCGGGCCGGCAGCCGCCGGGTCCTTGAATATGCCGCACGAAATTCAATTCGACTCCGCCGGCCACGTGTACATTGCCGAGCGCGACAACCACGTCGTGCGCAAAGTGGACGCGAAAACGGGTGTGCTCTCCACGTTCGCCGGCACCGGTGCCCCGGGATTCTCGGGCGACGGCGGGCCGGCCGCGCGAGCGCAGCTGCGGCAGCCTCACAGCATCGCCGTGGATCCCAGGGGCCGGCTGCTGATCTGCGATATCGGCAATCACCGTATTCGACAGGTGGATTTGTCCAACGGCACCATCACCACGTATGGCGGGACGGGTGAACGCGAACCGACGCCTGACGGCGCGGACGTCAAGCGTGCGCCGCTCAATGGACCGCGCACCATTGTCATCAGTCCAAGCGGCGACCTCTATCTCGCCCTGCGCGAGGGCAACGCGATTTACCGCATCGCGCCGACGACCGCGACGATTCATCATCTGGCCGGAACCGGCGAACAAGGCTATTCGGGGGACGGAGGGCCAGCCCGGGTTGCCAGGCTCGCGGGTCCCAAAGGGCTCGCGTATGCACGCGGCCATCTGTATGTCGCCGACACGGAAAACCACGTCGTTCGCCGCATCGCGCTCGAGACCGGCATCATCACGACGGTGCTCGGCACGGGTCAGCGGGGGGACGGCCCCGAGCCGGATCCGCTTCAATGCCGGCTGTCGCGGCCGCACGGCGTGTTCGCGGATGCGGCTGGCACTCTGTATGTGGGCGACAGCGAAGCCCACCGCATTCGCGTCGTCCTAGGAGTTCGTCCGAGTAATGCCTGAACGAACTCCTAGTAGGCGCGCTCCGCGCGCACGATCAGGGAAAACATAGGGTTTTTCTGCCGGCGAAGCCGGCCTACTAGGAGCGTGTTCATGTTACTCAGACACGCTCCTAGCTGATCGGCGCTTGACAAATCCGGCACGCCTCCATACCGTACGCGCCGCATCGGGCTGTCGAGAGGAGATCCATTATGAAGCGCTCCAGTCTGCGGCTCCTGTTGCTGATCCCGACGGCGTGTTCGTTTGCCTCCGTCACGCTCACGACTCTCGTGCTGCTGGCGCTGTGCGCGCCCTCCTCACCCTTGAACGCGCAGGTCCTGTATGGCTCGCTGGTCGGCACTGTCACCGACGAGAGCGGCGCCGCCATTCCGGGAGCGACGGTCACTATCACGCACCGGGAGACCGGGGCCTCGCGCGACGCGGTCACCGACGCCACCGGTGCCTACCGGTTCCCGACGCTGCAGTCCGGCACATACACGATCACGGTCAAGCTCACCGGCTTCCGGACGTTCACCCGTTCGGATGTCCAGCTGACGCTGAACAACGTCACGCGCGTCGATGCCCCGCTGCAGGTTGGCGAGCTGAGCGAAATGGTGACCGTCACGGCTGCGAGCCCCCTGCTGCAGACCGAGCGCGCCGAGATACGCGCCGAGTTGAAGGAGCGGGAGCTGGTGAACCTCCCCGTCTCCTTGAACCGGAACTACCAGAACCTGTTCCGCGTGCTGCCCGGCTTCACGCCACCCGAGAACGCGCACTCGGTCCCGTCGAACCCGTCGCGCGCGCTCGTGTTCAACGTCAACGGCGCCAGCCGCAGCTCCAACAACATCCGGATCGACGGGGTGAGCACCACCAACATCTGGCTGCCGCACGTGGCGGCGTACGTGCCGGCCCTCGAATCGCTGGAGGCGGTCAACGTCGTCACCAACAGCTTCGACGCCGAGCAGGGACTCGCGGGCGGATCGGCCATCAACGTCCAGATCAAGAGCGGCACGAACAGTCTCCGCGGATCGCTGTTCGAATACCACACGAACGAAAAACTGCGGACGCAGAACTACTTCGATCCTCCAGGCACGTCGAAGGGCCGGTGGAGGTACAACCAGTACGGCGCGACCGCGGGTGGGCCCGTCGTCCGCAACAAGCTGTTCTACTTCGCGAGCTACGAAGGGACGCGTGACCAGCAGCAACTCAGCCGGACGGTGTCGGTTCCGACCGAAGCGATGCGCCGCGGCGACCTGAGCGTGTCTCCCATTCCTGTTTACGACCCGCTCACGGGGAATCCCAACGGCTCCGGTCGCATCGCATTCCCGAACAACGTCGTTCCCGCGGATCGGATCGATCCGACCGTGCGGCGCCTGATCGCGCTGATTCCACTGCCGAACGTGCGAAACGCCGGCGGCTTGATTCCGCAAACGGACAACTACTTCGTGCAGGCGCCATTCGTGCTCAATCGCTGGACCCTCGACACGAAGATGAACTGGAACGCCACCGACAGGCTGAACTTTTTCGGCCGGTTCAGCGTCCTCGACTTTTTCACCGAGAACGGAACCGTCTTCGGGCAACAGTTGCAGGGCCAGGCCATGGGGACCAGCAACCCGGGAAAGGGCGACGGCAACACCTACAACGTGTCGGGCGGCGTCACCTATACGGCGACGTCGACGCTCCTGATGGACGCGCACGTGGGCTTCGTCCGGATGAATACCGGCGTGGCGCAATCGGACATCAACGAGCAGAAGGGACTCGACTGGCTCGGCCTGCCGGGCACCAACGGCCCGCGCGCGTACGAAGGCGGAACTCCGTTCTTCGATCTGGACACCTACGCCGATCTCGGCACGGTCGATACGTTCATGCCCTACTATCGGAGCGACGATCAGTACCAGGCCGTGGCGAATGTGACGTGGCTGAAAGGGCAGCACAACGTCCGGTTCGGCACCGACATCTACTACCAGGCGCTCAACCACACGCAACCCGAGATCAGCGGAGGCGACAGCTTTGGGGCGCGCGGCGGGTTCCGATTCCGTCCGGGCACAACCCAAATCCTCGGAGGTCCGGTTGGCAACCAGTACAACGCCTTTGGCGCGTTCCTGCTCGGTCTGCCCGATCGCGTCGGCCGGCTCAAGCTGGTCGAGCCGTATACGACGCGCAACTGGCAGTACAGCCTGTATGTGCGCGACCAGTGGGAGGCGAGCTCGAAGCTGACGCTCTCCTATGGCACGCGCTGGGAGTACTTCCCGATTCCGACCCGGGCCACCCGCGGCCTCGAGCGGTACGATGTGAATACGAACCAGATGCTGATCGGCGGCATCGGATCGGTCCCGACGGACCTTGGCGTGAGGGTGAGCAAGACGATGTTCGCGCCGCGTCTGGGCGTGACGTACCGGGTGAGCGAAGGAACTGTGCTGCGAGCGGGCTTCGGGATTACCAACGACCCGTACTCACTGGCGAGGCCGCTCCGGACCAACCACCCCGCGGTGCTGAACCTGCTGGTCGACGGGCCGAACTCCCTCGCGTTCGCGAGCCGGCTCGCCGATGGCATTCCGGCGATTGCCGATCCCGATCTGGGCAGCGGGCGCACGACCGTGCCGAGTCCGCTCACGGTGTTCACCTTGCCCGATGAATTCAACCGTGGGTATATCCGGTCATGGAACATTGCCCTGCAGAAGGAGCTTCGGTGGGGATTCGTGGGAGAAGCCGCCTATGTCGGAACGCGCCAGATCGACCAGCTTGGGTTTCTCGAATTGAATTGGTCACCGATCGGCGGTGGGCAGGCGGGGCGTCAGTTGAACAAGCAGTTCGGCCGCACCGGGCAGACGCGCCTGATCGCGCCGATTGGTAACAGCCAGTACGATGCCCTGCAGGCCCGGCTCGAACGGCGCTTTGCCAACGGCGTCCAGTTCGCGGTCAATTACACCCTGTCCAAGTCGACCGGGCTTTCGGGCAACGCGAACAGCGACAGCACGCTGCGGATCAACATTCCCGAGTACTACGATCTGAACCGATCGGTCAGCGACTTCGATCGGACCCACAACCTCCACTTCACGAATATCACGGAGCTTCCGTTCGGGCCCGACCGCCGGTGGCTGACCGGTGGCGGGATGCTCTCGCAGATCGTCGGCGGATGGCAGGTGAACAACATCCTGAGCTTCTACAGCGGCACGCCGTTCAGCGTCACCGCGTCGGGCACGTCGCTCAACGCGCCCGAAAACGACCAGCGGGCAGACCTCGTCAAATCCGAGGCTCAGATTCTCGGCGGCATCGGTCGAACGAACGCCTATTTCGATCCGCTGGCGTTCCGATCCGTCACCGAACCGCGTTTCGGCACGGCCGGCTTCAACCTCTTGCGCGGTCCGGGCGTCGCGTCGTGGGATCTGGGTGTGTTCCGGCAGCTGCGGCTGCCGCGGCAGATGAATCTGGAAGTCCGCATGGAGGCATTCAACGTCACCAATCGTCCGCGTTTCGCCAATCCGACCGGAAACGCCGTCAACGTCTCGAATCTGCTGCTCAACCCGGATGGGTCGGTGCGAGACCTCAATGGGTTTGCGGTCATTACCGCTACTAACGATGGGAGCGAGCGGCAGGTGCGGTTGAGAAACTCACAATCGAACGCGGAGGCCGCAAAGGACGCAAAGAAAATCAGTATTTCTTAGCGGCCTTCGCGGCCTTTGCGTTCCAGGGCAGCGTCGGTAGTCGGACGCTTTCCTGCGCTTTTCCTGAATCACTTCACCGCCGTCAGCGTGATGACGGCAACCGAGTGCCGGGGCAGGTCGAGCGAGAAGCTGTTTCCTGCCCTGATGGACGCGCGCGTGATCTTCACCGCGTCCGGCGTCGCGAACCCGTTCACCGCCGTCAGCGAGTCGGCGACCACGCGCTCAATCGTCGCGCTCGACGACACGGCCGCGCCGCGCACGCTGATTCGTGCGGTCTGCGGCCGCTCGAGATCCGAATTGACCGCCTTGAGGAACATCCTCCGGCCGTCCGCCGACCGGCTCGCGACGACATCGACCACCGGGACCTGACTGCCCTCGCGACTACTCGACACCGTCGGACCGTCCACGCTCGCGAACAGCCGCTCGGTGCCGAGGTGTGTGGCGTAGAGCCTGTTGACCAGGTAAATCGGCGTGACGAACAGACCGTGCCTGCCCGCCTGGATGATGCCGCCCGGCCAGCCGTTCACGAGATCGGACACGGCACTCATCGCCACGAGATCGCTCCGCCGCTCGAAGACGTTCATCAGCCGCGCCGCGTAGAGCGCCGCGAGGATCGAGTACTGCTGCGACTCGGGCACGTCGAGGCCCCACTCGTTGATCGCCAGCCGCGGCCGGCGATCCGGCGCGAGCTCGCGCAGCGCCGCGTCGATGTCGCCATAGAATCGTTCGTAGTGGAGCGGGCGCGCCATCAGGTTGCGCAGGTCGCCGTCCATGGCGCGATGGCTGTAGTAGTGGTGAATGGCGAGATAATCGAGGCGTTCGCCGGCGAGCCGCAGCACCGTGCGGTTCCACGCCATGTCGTTGTCACCGACGGCGATCACCTGGATTGACGGATCGACCGCGCGCATCGCCGCGATGTACCGGGTGAGGTGGCGCGCGTAGGTGGCGGCATCCGTGTGGCCGCGCACCCAGTCGCCCCAGATCTCGTTCCCGATCTCCCAGTACTTCACGCCGTACGGTTCGGGATGTCCGTTGCGCGCACGCATCGCTCCGTTGACTGACGTGGCCGGCCCGTTGCAGTATTCGACCCAGGCGGCGGCCTCGTCTGCGGTGGCACCGCGCCCCTCGACGTTGACCGTCATCGAAGGCTCCGCCCCCGCGGCGCGGGCGAACCGGATGAACTCGTCGGTGCCGAAATCACCCGACTCGAGCTCGTTTTTCCACGAGAGGTTCGTCCACGATGGCCGTTCGTCGCGCGGACCGATGCCCCACTGCCAGTGGTAGTCCTGCGCGACGTTCCCGCCCGGCCAGCGGATGAACCCGGGCGCCAGCGCACCAACCTTCTCGAAGACGTCGGCGCGCACGTCGTTCACGGCGCCGCCAGGCATGAGCGAGACATGGTCGACCCACACCGTGCCCGACCCGTCGAACAGGATTGCGAACCGCGCGAGCGGGTCGCTCGCGGCCGGCCTGAGCGCGAACGTGTACTTTTTCCAGTCGCCGCCGACGTTCGCGATGTGCGCCTCGTCGTAGACGCGTCCGCGGGTCACGTCGGCCTCGAGCGCCACGCTCGCGCGACCGGTGAACGACTCGGCCTTCATCCAGACCGAGCCGCGATACTCGAGGCCGCCCCGGACGGGCATACGCGCCTGATACACGCCGTGCCGCATCACGACGCCGGGACCGACTTGAACCCGCAGAGCATGTGGTGTCACCGCCCCTTCGAGGCGAGCGGTATTCGGAACTGCCGCGGCGGCATCCCAGCTGAACGAGATCCCGTAGTCGTCGTTCCGGTCGTCAGGGTACCGTTCCCAGTACCGGGAGAGGCCGGTCGCGTCCGGCTCCTCGTCGAAGCTGCGGTTGCGGATCAATTCTGCGTGCAATCCGCGCTTGACTCCTTCGAACATGAACTCGATGAACTGGCCGTAGAGCAGCGGGCTGATGCGGCCCTCGATCCTCCCGGCATCGATCTCGATCCTGACCGAGGGTCGCTGTCCCGCGGATCCGTACGCGGACGCGGCGCCGAGGCCCAGCGCGCAGAGGATCCCCAGGTTGATGCGCTGACGCCGATTCGCGATCATCACTGCGCCGCGAGCCGGGCCACGACCTCTTCCAGGCGGTCGTAGCTGATGGCTGCGCCCTTTTCCATTCCGGTCTTCAGGACCATGTTGCGCACGTCGAGCGACGGAAAACGCGCGGTGAGGGTGAGACGGGTCTTGCCGCTCTCGTCCGTGAGCACGTTGAAGCTCTCGCTATTCGCCACGCGGTTTACGGCCATTTCTCTTCTCCTTCGCTTTGAGTTGCTGCAGGTAGGTCTCGAGGCGATCGAAACGCTGTTCCCAGATCGCGCGGTAGCGCTCGGTCCACGCGGCCACTTCCTTGAGCGGTCCCGCCTCGAGCCGGCAGGGCCGCCACTGGGCCTCGCGTCCACGCGCGATCAGGCCCGCCCGTTCGAGCACCCGCAGATGCTTCGAGACCGCGGGCAGACTGATCTTGAACGGTCTGGCCAGCTCGGTGACCGAGCGCTCCCCCGTGACGAGTCGCGCGAGAATCGCGCGGCGGGTGGGATCCGCCAGGGCCGCGAACGTCGTGCTCAACTGGTCTGGCTGCGGCTGGTTGCAGGCCGCAGCGTTCGCCGGAGTGTATCTCGCCGTGAACCTTCAGCTCCCCTGGGGCTGGTACCGCACCCACGTGCTGTTCTACCGGTGCACCTACGCCGTCATCTGGGTCCTGCCGGTCGTCGGTCTCGCTCTCGCTGTCCGCGAGAAAGATCGCGAGTTGTTGGACGTAGGCCTCGTGCTCGCGCTCGTCACGCTGATCACGAACAAGCCGTATCTCTCATGGCCGAGACAGACGTGGGATCCCATGGTGCTTGGCATCGTGCTCATCGCGATCGCGATCGCCGTCCGCCGATGGCTGGCGAGCGGGCCGGGCGGTGAACGTAACGGGTTCACGCCGAGCCGGCTCCTCGAGAAGGACCGCGCGCTGCTGTCGCTGGTGGGCACGGGTCGATGATCGCGCCACGAGGAGCAGAGCCGTCACGCACCGAGCCTCCGGACTCGGCATTCCGCGGCGGCCGGTCGGGCGGCGGTGGCGGCGGCGGAGACTTCTGAGGCTGCCAGCCACGACGATCAACGCAGAACTCGCGGAACCCGCAGGGACACGTGGCGTCCGCCTTTATAGGCGGATTTCTTCCATCCGGCTGGCGCCGGACCCCACGTGGTTCTGCGAGCTCTGCGGTTTCTGCGTTTTATGCCGATGTCGGCATAAACCTGAATGTCGTGCCGCGACAATTGGTCGGAAGGCTGGACCCACCCCCGGAACAGGCCGTAGGTACCCTACGTCTAAGGTCGTAGACTGTCTACGGCTATGTCCATGAACCCGGACGAAGGGCGCCTGGAGCTCCTCCAGGGCACACTCGACATGCTCATCCTTCGGACCCTTCAGTGGGGGCCCCAGCACGGCCACGGCATCGGCCAGGCCATTCGCGCGCAGTCCGACGACGTGCTCAAGGTCGAAACCGGCTCCCTCTACCCCGCCCTGCACCGCCTCGAGAAACGCGGGTGGCTGGAGGCCGAGTGGGGCGTCAGCGAGGCCAGGCAGCGGGCGAAGTACTACCGGCTGACGGTGATGGGGAAGGCCCAGCTGTCGCGCGAGCGGGATCGGTGGTCGCAGTTGGTTGATGCGATTGGACGTGTCATGAATCCGGCACCGGCGAGCAAGGACTAGAGCTGCGCGGCAACTCGGAAACCAACGGCTCGCGGGAAGTGAAGAACCCGATATGACCATTGCTCAGACGAACGAACTGGCGCCTCGGAAACCGCTGCGGCTGTGGCCCGGGGTCGTCGCGGTCGGACTGCAGTGGCTGCCTTTGTTGATCCTCCCCATCTTCGCTCCCGATCTTGCGATGTTCGGGTTGCTTGGCGGAGCTGCCGGCGGGCTGGTCGTCATCGTATGGTGGCTGTTCTTCAGCCGGGCACCCTGGTCCGAGCGCGTGGGCGCCCTTGTCCTGATGCCAGTCGCGGTGATCGCGACGAAGCGCATCGTTCACGCGTCCATCGAGAACGCGGGGATGGGAAAGATGATCTTCATCTTCGCCATCCCTGTCTTGAGCCTCGCGCTGGTCGCCTGGGCGGCGGCCAGCCGTCGCCTCTCCAGCGGACCTCGGCGCGTGTCGATGGTCGCCACCATCCTGCTGGCGTGCGGCGTGTTCACGCTCGTGCGCACCGGTGGGATTACCGGTAACGGCGTTTCGGATCTCCACTGGCGGTGGACGCCCACTCCCGAGCAACGTCTCCTGGCCCAGGCCGGCGACGAGCCCCTCGCCTCTGCTCGGAGCGCGCCGGCGGCGCCAAAGCCCGCTCCAGCCGCGGAGATGCCCGACAAGCGCACTGCCGGTCAAGCCAGCGATGCGCCGGTACCTCCTGCGCCGGCTCCGGCAGCCGCGGAGACTCCCGAGAAGCGAGTCCCGGCTCCAGCCGGCAACGACCCGGCGGCACGCTCTACCGACCTGGCGGACGTTAAAGTCAAAACGAACGCCGAGTGGCCCGGCTTTCGCGGACCCAATCGCGACG
>QHWF01000977.1 GCA_003222455.1 Acidobacteriota bacterium | reverse complement strand
CATGCGGCACGAACGAGAAAATCCAGGGTTATCTCGATCTGGTGAAGCGCGGCAAATATCTCGACGCCTACGCGCTCATCAAGGAAGACATGCCGTTCCCGTCGGTGACCGGCCGCGTCTGTTATCACCCCTGCGAGCAGGCGTGCAACCGGGGGCAGTACGACGAAGCGATCTCGATTCGCGCCGTCGAGCGGTTTCTCGGCGATCTCGGTCAGGCGCTGCGCCACGACGTTGTCACAGCCGGGCCGGCCAACGGCAAGAAGGTCGCCGTCGTCGGATCGGGACCGGCGGGGCACAGCGCCGCGTACCAACTCGCGCGTCTGGGGTATCAGGTCACCATTCTGGAGAAGTCGCCGAAAGCCGGCGGCCTCAACCGCGGCGGGATACCCGACTGGGTCCTCCCGCAGCACGTGCTCGATCGGGAGATCGAGCGGCTCGTGGAACTGGGCATCACGATCAAGACGAACGTCGAGGTGGGCAGGGACGTCACCTGGGACGACCTGAAGACGCGCTACGACGCGTGCGTGCTCGCCGTCGGCCTCACCGAGCCCAACAGCGTGCGCGCCGAAGGCGAGGACAAGGACGGCGTGATCTACGGGTTGCCGTTCCTTCGCGACATCGGCATGGGCACGTCGCAAGTAAGGCTCGGCCCCCGCGTCGCGGTGATCGGCGGCGGCAACACCGCGATTGACTGTGCCCGCGAAGCCCTTCGCCAGGGCGCCGAAGAAGTGACGATGATCACCGTCGAGGCCGGCACGAACGAGATGCCGTGCGTTCCGGAAGATCTGCACGACATGGTCGAAGAAGGCGTCGAGCTGCTGCACGGCCGCGCCATGACCGCGGTGCTCGGCAACGGCAAGNNNATCGCCGTCGATCGCGAGACCGCGCCCGATCGGTTCGCGGTGGACAACGTCATCATCGCGGTCGGCCAGCGTGCGTCGCTGAAGTGGCTGCCCGACGAATTCAAGAACGAGCGCGGCACGATCACCGTCGATCGCCACGGACGCCTTGGCCACACCATGTTCTTCGCCGCCGGCGACATCGTGCAACTGGGATCGGGCCAGCCGCTGATGGTCGTGAACGCGGTGGGTGACGGCAAGCGCGTCGCGTTCAATCTCGACAAGGTCGTGCGCGGCGAGCGGCTGCAGGAACGAATGGTTCCGATCGACGTGATCACCGATCTGAACCGGATGAACATGACCTACTTCCCGCATTTCGCGCGGCTGCCGCAGTCGATGCTTCCGCCCGCCAGCCGCCGCCGCAC
>QHWF01000111.1 GCA_003222455.1 Acidobacteriota bacterium | reverse complement strand
CCCCTGCGGATGATGGCCTCGGGTCTTCCTCTCGCTGTCCCCCCTTCACATCATCCGCGGCATGCCTCGCGGCGAAGAAACGAAATCCGCCGGGCGCTGAGCGCCACGATCTCCACGCTGTCGACGGGGACAACAACGGAACAGAGGCTGGAAGCGACGGTCATCTCACAGCGATTAAACCTGTAGCGCAGGCTAGAAGTCAAATTGATAATCTTTACTGGTGTATAAACGCCGTGAATCGACCCAACCTACCGTTACAGCGATCAAACGTTCGCAGGCACCGGGTCCCGTGGCCGTAGGGGCGGCTCGCGAGCCGCCCCTGCCGCAAATCACACCCGCGGCAGCGTGACCCCGCGCTGCGCCTGGTACTTGCCCTTCTTGTCCTTGTACGACACCGCACAGACTTCGTCGCTTTGCAGGAACAGCACCTGGGCGATGCCTTCGTTCGCATAGATCTTCGCCGGCAGCGGCGTGGTGTTCGAGATCTCGATCGTCACGTGCCCTTCCCACTCGGGCTCGAACGGCGTGACGTTCACGATGATGCCGCAGCGGGCGTACGTCGATTTCCCGAGGCAGATGGTCAGAATGTCGCGGGGCACGCGAAAGTACTCGATCGTGCTCGCGAGCGCGAACGAGTTCGGCGGGATGATGCAGACGTCGGCCTTGATGTCGACAAATGATTTCGGATCGAAGTTCTTCGGATCCACCACGGTGTTGAACACGTTGGTGAAGACCTTGAAGTCGTCGCCGACACGGACGTCGTATCCGTACGACGACACGCCGTACGAGATGACGCCGCTGCGCACCTGTTCGTCGACGAACGGCTCGATCATCCGGTGCTCGAGCGCCATGCGCCTGATCCAGGTGTCGCTCTTGATCGACATCGGTCAGCGCCGGAACAGGGCCAGCAACAGCGTGAGGAGGATGCTCAGGACGATCGACGTGGCGAGCGGGAAGTAGAACGTGAACGTCCCGCGCTTGACGTAGAAGTCTCCGGGGAGGCGGAACAACGGCAGGCCCAGCATCATGACGAGGCCGAGACCGGCGATCGACAGGCCGATGATGACGAGCGTCTTCCCCATGCTCGCAGCGCCTAATCACCACGGAGGACGCGGAGGATGAATCCTGCCGGTGACAGGATTTTCCCTCCTGTCCTCCGCGTCCTCCGTGGTTGAAGCTCTTGCCGCATCAGATCAGCTCGACGCCCGCGAAAAAGTACCCGATCTCGTACGCGGCGGTGTCGGCCGCGTCCGACCCGTGGGTGGCGTTACGCTCGATCGACTCGGCGAACTGCTTCCGCAGCGTCCCGGCGTCGGCTTTCGCCGGATCGGTGGCGCCCATCAGCGTGCGCCATTTCCGGATCGCGTCGGGCGCCTCGAGCACGAGAACGATTGCCGGTCCCGACGACATGAATTCTGTCAGACTGTGGAAGAACGGGCGTTCGCGGTGCACGGCGTAAAAGCCTTCGGCCTCGCGTCGTGCCAGATGGATGCGGCGCATGGCACGAATCTGGAACCCTTCGTCTTCGATGCGCTGCATGATGGCACCGGCGACGTGCCGTCCGACGGCATCCGGCTTTATGATGGCCAAGGTCCGCTCGGTCATCAGCCGATTATAGCAGCGGCAACTCAGCCGCCGGATCGGCCGAGGGCTCGGACCTGAGGCGCGCACCGCGCGTCTGCGAGCCGGGGCGGGCAAAGGCGGCAGCCGCATTGGGGACCCGGGTGTGGGGCGGAGGCCCCAGGTTAATGAGGAGGCGCACGTGATCCCGATGGCGATCAGGCAGCAGAAGGATCCGGACGTTCACAAGGGCGCGGTTGAGGGCAACACCCCGTTCGACGAACAGCACGGGAACCCGAACGGCGATGGCGTGGACGATGAAGGCCTGCCAGACGATCCGATCGCCAGCGCCGAGGACGAGCTCGGCGCCAACGAGGACGAATCGCAGGGGTGAGCGATCGCGAGATTGCAGATTTAAGATTTAAGATTTCAGATTTCCAATCTGAATTCTTAAATCTGCAATCTTAATTCTCAGCATTTACCGCAGGCTTTCCATGATCTCGTCGAGCGCTTCCCTGCCCGGACGTATTTTCTCGAGCGGAAGCGTTGCCAGCGGCTCGTCGCTCAGATTGAGCTGTTCGAGGAAATCGTCGCGATCCGGTTCGATGTAGATCAACCCGGTCGCGAACTCTCCCCGCCGCGCCGTCTCCTGCAACCGCTTCATTGCTGTGATCTTATCGGTCGGATCGTACGCCTCTTCGAGCTTCTTCAGGAGCAGCCGCGATCCGTCGTGCATGCGGACTTCCTGCGTCGAACCCGGGTCGTAGTCCACCGTGATCTCCTCGAAGAACGGCACGAAGCTGACTTCCTCGAGTGGATCGTCGTGTTCCTTCACGTAGGCGTAGCTCTTGGTCGAGCCCTCGTGATCGTTGAACGTCACGCACGGCGAGATGACGTCGAGCATCACGGTGCCGCGATGCGCCAGCGCCGCCTTCAGCAGCGCCAGCAACTGCTTCTTGTCGCCCGAGAACGACCGCGCCACAAAGGTCGCGCCCAGCTCAATCGCCAGCGCGCACGTGTCGATCGGCGGCAGGTCGTTCACGACGCCGGTCTTGAGCTTCGACCCGAGATCGGCGGTCGGCGAGAACTGCCCTTTCGTGAGCCCGTAACAGCCGTTGTCCTCGATGATGTAGATGATCGGAAGATTCCGCCGCATCAGGTGCACGAACTGCCCGATGCCGATCGCCCCCGTGTCGCCGTCGCCGCTCACCCCGATGGCAATCAGCTTCTTGTTCGCCAGCATCGCGCCCGTGCCGACCGACGGCATCCGGCCGTGGACGGCGTTGAACCCGTGGGATCCGCCCAGGAAGTAGGCGGGGCTCTTGCTCGAGCATCCAATGCCCGACAACTTGATCACGCGCCGCGGATCGACGCCCATGTCGTAGAACGCGTCGATGATGCGCTCCGAAATCGCGTTGTGCCCGCAGCCTGCGCACAACGTGGTCTTGCCGCCCTTGTAGACCTGCGGTTCCAGCCCGATTCGATTGACTCTTACAGCCATATCGTTTCAATGAGATTTCAGATTTCAGATTTCAGATTTCAGATTGCCACTTACACAGTCACTCGCCCCCGGTCATCCCTGCCGAACTGCCGGCGCGCACATTTTTCTTTGCCACCTCGTAGCCTTCCTGGGCCAGCACATCGTCGCTGATACTGCGCGCGTCGATGGGCAGGCCGTTGTAGTGAAGCACGCTGCGCAGCTTCGACACGCGCTCGGGTGTGAGATCGAGCTTCATCAACTGCAGCGCCTGCGCGTCGCGGTTCTGTTCGATGACGTACAGGCGTTCGTGCGCGTCGATGAACGCCGCCAGCTCGTCGGTGAACGGATAGGCGCGCAGCCGGAAGTACGACGTCTCCACCTTCATTTCTTCGCGCAACTGGTCGCGGCTCTCCTCGATGGCGTAATGCGACGTGCCGTAGCCGATGAACCCGATCTTCGCGTTCGCCTGCCTGTCGATGACCGGCTTCGGCACGTGCGCGCGCGCCGTCTCGAACTTTCGCGCCAGGCGATCCATGTTCTCGACGTAATCGTCGGGCCGCTCGCTGTACTGCCCGCGCGCGTTGTGGCCGGAGCCGCGCGCGAAGTACGCCGGCATGCCGTCGCCGGGAATCGTCCGGTAGGCGATGCCGTCGCCGTCGACGTCCTTGTATCGCCCCCACTCGCCAATCTTCTTCAGCGTCTCGTCGGTCAGCACCTTGCCCCGGTTGATCGGTTTGTCCGGGTACTTGAACCCGTCCGACATCCAGTTGTTCATGCCAAGGTCGAGGTCCATCATCACGAACACCGGCGTCTGGAAGTGCTCGGCCAGATCGAACGCGTCCTGCGCCATCGTGTAACATTCCTCCACCGAGTGAGGAATGATCATGATGTGCTTCGTGTCCCCGTGCGACAGGAACGCCGTCGTCAGCAGATCGCCTTGCGCCGTCCGCGTCGGCAGGCCGGTTGAGGGCCCCACGCGCTGCACGTCGAAAATGACCGCCGGCGACTCAGCGTAGTACGCCAGCCCGGCGAACTCGCTCATCAGCGAGATCCCCGGCCCTGCGGTAGCCGTCATCGCGCGGGCGCCCGCCCAACTGGCGCCAATCACCATGCCGAGCGAGGCAATCTCGTCCTCGGCCTGCACGATTGCGAACGTCGCCTTGCCGGTCTCCTTCTCGATCCGGTACTTCTTCATGTACCCGATCAACGATTCGCAGAGCGACGACGAAGGCGTGATCGGATACCAGGCGACGACGGTGACACCGGCCATCATGCAACCGATAGCCGCGGCCGTATTGCCCTCGATGAGGATTTTGCCGGCGGTCTCGTTCATCGGCTCGAGGTAGTACGGATCCTGTTTGGGAAGATTCGCTTCGGCGTAGTCCCAGCCGGCCTTGAGCGCCGCGGAGTTGAGCGCAACGGCCCTGCCCTTCTTGCCGAGTTGCTTGTTCAGGGCCTTGTCCATCAGCGACAGATCGATCCCGAGCAGCCTCGCGAGGATGCCGTCGTAAATCATGTTCCGGACCAGGCGGCGCAGTTTCGCGTCGGGGCAGACCGGCGTCACGAGCTTGTCGAACGGCGCCGGATAGAACGTGAGATCGCTGCGCAGCGCGTTGAGCTTCAGCGTCTCGTCGTAGACAACCGCGGCGCCCGGATCCAGCGTGAGGACATCTTCTTTTGCCGTCTCCGGATTCATCGCAACCAGAAAATCCACTTCCTTTTTCCTGCCGACGTAACCACGCTTGCTGGCGCGAATGGTGTACCAGGTCGGCAGCCCGGCGATGTTCGACGGGAACATGTTCTTGCCGGATACCGGCACGCCCATCAGGAGAATCGACCTCAGAAGGACGAGATTCGCGGTCTGGCTTCCTGAGCCGTTGACAGTCGCCACCTGGATGCTGAAATCGTTGACGACCCGGTGCCGCCGGCCGGCGGCCTGCTGTTCCTGGAAGGCAAGATCAGTCGGTGACATTCTCAAGTCCTTACGGCCGAGGAAGATAGCGGCATGGGCAACCGGTGGAGTATATCATGCGGGTTTCGGCTGGACTTCTTTCATCGCGTGCCCGATGTCGGCCGGACTCCTGATGACATTGACGCCGGCCTTTGCCAGCGCCGCCATCTTTTCAGCCGCGGTCCCCTTGCCGCCGGCAATGATGGCGCCGGCATGCCCCATGCGCCGCCCGGGCGGCGCGGTCTGCCCGGCGATGAATCCCACGACCGGCTTCCGGAAGTTCGTCTTGATCCAGTCGGCAGCGTCTTCCTCGTCGGTGCCGCCAATTTCACCGATCATCACCACGGCATCGGTCTCCGGGTCGGCGGCAAACAACGCGAGCGCGTCGATATGCGACGTCCCGATCAAGGGATCGCCGCCGATGCCGATGCACGTGCTCTGCCCCATGCCGAGCCTGGTGAGCTGATGGATGGCTTCGTAGGTGAGCGTGCCGCTCCTCGACACGATGCCAATCCGCCCCTCCTTGCAGATGTTGCCGGGAATGATGCCAGCTTTGGCCTTCCCGGGCGAGATCACGCCGGGACAATTCGGGCCGATGAGCCGCGTCTGCGGGTGTTCCTTGAGAAACGTCACGGCGCGCATCATGTCGAGCGTCGGAATGCCTTCCGTGATGCAGACGACGAGCGGGAGACCAGCGTCGGCCGCCTCCATAATCGCATCGGCGGCAAAGGCGGGTGGCACGAAGATGACCGACGCATTCGCGCCGGTCTCTGTCACGGCGTGCTGAACGGTATTGAAGATCGGGAAGCCCTCGACGGTCGTCCCACCTTTTCCCGGCTTCACACCGCCAACGACATTCGTGTTGTACGCCGCCGCCTGCCTGGCGTGAAAGGTCCCTTCCTTACCCATACCCTGAACGATCAGGCGCGTCGATTTATCAATAAGGACGGCCATGTCTCTCTCTCGAACGACGGCTCATCACGAAGCCACGAAGAACGTCGAAGTCACGAAGCATGTAAGGTACAACGCCTTCTTCGTTTGACTTCGTACGGCTTCGTGTCTTCGTGATGAGCCGTGCTATGCAGCCAGTTGCACGACTTTCTTCGCCGCTTCGTCCATCGAGTCAGCCGTCGTGAAGTTCATCCGGCTTTCGCGCAGGAGCCGCTTCCCTTCGTCGACGTTCGTGCCTTCCATGCGAATCACGATTGGCACCGGCACGCCGAGCTCCCTGACGGCCGCGATCACCCCGTGCGCGAGCACGTCGCATCGGAGGATGCCGCCGAAGATGTTGATCAACACGGCTTTGACGTTCCGGTCCGACATGAGGATCTTGAACGCGTTGCGAATCTGGTCGGCGTTCGCGCCGCCGCCGACGTCCAGGAAGTTCGCCGGTTCGCCGCCCGACAGCTTGATAATGTCCATCGTCGCCATGGCGAGACCGGCGCCGTTCACCATGCAGCCGATGTTGCCGTCGAGGTGAATGTAGTTCAGCGAGAACCGTGAGGCTTCGATCTCGAGCTGATCTTCTTCCGCCAGATCGCGCAGGTCCCGGATGTCGGCATGCCGGTACAGCGCGTTGTCGTCGAAGTTCATTTTCGCGTCGAGCGCGAGCAGGTCGCTGGCCTGGGTGACGATCAGCGGGTTGATCTCGACCATCGAGGCATCCGACTCGATGAAGGCTTTGTACAGCGCGGCGGCCAGCGGGACGAACTTGTCGACCTGCGGTCCGTCGAGCCCGATCGCGAACCCGATCTGACGCGCCTCGAACGGCATGAGGCCGACCCCGGGCTGGATCTGCACGCGGACGATCTTCTGGGGCGTCGTGGCGGCGACTTCCTCGATGTCCATCCCCCCCGCGGCGCTGGCCATCAGGACAGGCTTGCCGGCGGTCCGATCGAGCAGCAGGCTGACGTACAGCTCGCGCGCCACGTGCACGCCTTCTTCGACGAGCACCCGGCCCACGACGCGGCCCTCGGGTCCGGTTTGATGCGTGACGAGCGTCATCCCGAGCATGTCGTGGGCGATGGTCTCGGCCTCGTCCGGCGAGTGCGCAAGCTTGACGCCGCCGCCTTTCCCGCGGCCGCCGGCATGAATCTGGGCCTTGACCACCACTTGTCCGTGTCCGCCAACTCGCTGCGCGATCTCGCGCGCCGCGGCGGCGTCGAACGCCACCTCTCCGCGCGGGACGGGAACGCCGTGCCGGGCAAGGATCGTTTTGGCTTGATACTCGTGAATGTTCATGTCCCGGTCAGATCACGTCATCTCGTGACTAAACTCCTGATGCTAACTTGCACCTGTTATTGACGCAACAGTAAACTCCTCGGTTGATGTCGTCGCGAACCGGCGTGTTCTCGTCGTCGGTCGGCACGAAGATCGTGATCGGCCTCACGGGGATGGCGCTCGTCCTCTATCTCGTGGTTCATATCGCCGGCAACGCACTCGTGTTCTTCGGGCCCACGGTGTTCAATCAGTACTCGCACCTGTTGCTCAGCAACCCGCTGGTTCCGCTGATCGAGATCGGCCTGGTGATCATCTTCGCGCTCCATCTCTACAAGACCGTGCGAATGTTCATCGCGAACCAGCAGGCACGACCGGTCGCGTACGTGCGGAAAAAGTACGCGGGCGCGCCGAGCCGCAAGACTGTGGCCTCCTCCACGATGATCGTGTCCGGACTGTGGCTGCTCATGTTCGTGGTGATTCACGTCACGCAATTCAAGTACGGCGCCGAGTACGAGGTCGATGGCGTGCGCGATCTCTATCGGCTCGAGATGGAGAATTTCGCGAACCCGCTGCTCGTCGGCTTTTACGTGGTGAGCATGCTGGTCGTCGGATCGCACTTGTGGCATGGCATTGCCAGCGCCTTTCAGTCGATCGGCGCCGACCATCCGCGGTGGACCCCGCGGCTGCTCGCCGCGAGCAAGATCCTCGCGGTGGCGATCGCCGCCGGTTTCGTCGTGATCGCGGTCTGGGCCTATGTCCATCAGGCCGGACGGGTGCGGCCATGACGCTCGACGGACAAGTCCCGTCCGGGTCGATCGGCGACAAGTGGGATCGGCACAAGTTCGAGATGAAGCTGGTCAACCCGGCCAACAAGCGGAAGTTCACCGTCATCGTCGTCGGGACCGGGCTGGCAGGCGCGTCAGCGGCCGCATCGCTCGGTGAGCTCGGATACCAGGTTCTGAACTTCTGCATTCAGGACAGCCCGCGCCGCGCCCACAGCATCGCCGCCCAGGGCGGGATCAATGCGGCCAAGAACTATCAGAACGACGGCGACAGCATCTACCGCCTCTTCTACGACACCGTCAAAGGCGGCGACTACCGGTCGCGTGAAGCGAACGTCTACCGGCTCGCGCAACTGAGCGTGAACATCATCGATCAGTGCGTGGCGCAGGGCGTTCCCTTCGCGCGCGAGTACGGCGGCCTGCTCGACAACCGGTCGTTCGGCGGCGCCCAGGTGTCGCGCACGTTCTACGCGCGCGGCCAGACCGGCCAGCAACTCCTGCTCGGCGCCTATCAGTCCCTGATGCGACAGGTCCACCAGCGCACGGTCCGTCTCTTCACCCGGCGCGAGATGCTCGATCTCGTGCTCGTCGATGGAAAGACGCGAGGCATCGTCTGCCGCAACCTCATGACCGGCGCCATCGAACGCCACGCCGCCGATGCGGTGATCCTCGCCACCGGCGGCTACGGCACGCTGTACTACCTGTCCACGAACGCGGTGAACTCGAACGTCACCGCGTCGTGGCGGGCGCACAAGCGCGGTGCGCTGTTTGCGAACCCCTGTTTCACGCAGATCCATCCGACGTGCATTCCCGTGACCGGCGAACACCAGTCGAAGTTGACGCTCATGAGCGAGAGCCTGCGCAATGACGGCCGCGTCTGGGTGCCGAAGAAACAGGGCGACAAGCGGCCGCCGGAGCAGATTCCCGAAGACGAGCGCGATTACTATCTCGAGCGGAAATATCCGAGCTTCGGCAATCTCGTGCCGCGCGACGTCGCCTCGCGCAACGCGAAACAGGTGTGCGACGACGGCCGCGGCGTGGGCGACAGCGGCCTCGCGGTATACCTCGATTTTCGCGATGCGATCCAGCGCCTGGGCGTGGGGACCATCGAGGAGAAGTACGGCAATCTGTTCCACATGTACAAGAAGATCACCGACGAAGATGCGTACCGGGTGCCCATGCGCATCTATCCGGCGATTCATTACACGATGGGCGGGTTGTGGGTCGACTACAACCTGATGAGCAACGTTCCAGGCCTTCACGTCCTCGGCGAGGCGAACTTTTCCGATCATGGCGCCAATCGCCTGGGCGCCAGTGCGCTGATGCAGGGTCTGGCCGACGGCTACTTCGTCATTCCCTACACGATCGGTCATTACCTCGCGGGTGCGATGCTGCCGAAGGTGACGATGGATCACGACGCGTTCAAGGAATCGTCGGATCGTGTTCAGCGGCACATCAACCGGTTGCTGTCGGTGAAAGGCGCGCGAGGCGTTCGCGAGATCCACCGCGAGCTCGGGCGCATCATGTGGGACCACGTTGGCATGTCGCGGTCCGAACAGAGCCTTCGTCGGGCGCTGTCGGAAATCCCGAAGCTGCGCGACGAGTTCTGGCACAACGTCTCGGTGCCCGGCTCGCCGGACAATTTGAACCAGAGCCTCGAATACGCCGGCCGCGTCGCCGATTACCTGGAGTTCGCCGAACTGCTCACGCTGGATGCGCTCGAACGCCGTGAATCGTGCGGCGGACACTTCCGCGAAGAAAGCCAGACGCCTGACGGCGAAGCGCTCCGCGACGATGCGAACTACACGTATGTCGCGGCGTGGGAGTTCACCGGCGTCGGCTCGGCGCCGATCGTGCACAAGGAGCCGCTCAATTTCGAGGAAGTGCATCCGACGCAGAGAAGTTACAAGTGAAACGAAAAGCACCAAGACGCAGGATTGAACCTCCGCGGCCTCCGCGTCCTCTGTGGTACATCGATATAGCCTGGAGCATTGATGCGACTTCACCTCAAGATCTGGCGTCAGGCGGGGCCCGACGCGGCCGGGCGCCTGGTCGATTACGTGGCCGATCGGATCTCGCCCGATATGTCGTTTCTCGAGATGCTCGATGTCGTCAACGAGGCGTTGATCAGGAACGGCGAAGACGCGATCGCCTTCGACTCCGACTGCCGCGAAGGCATCTGCGGCATGTGCAGCCTTGTCGTCAACGGGGTGCCGCACGGACCGGATCGCGGGACGACGGTGTGTCAGCTGCACATGCGGCGGTTCAAGGACGGTGACACGATTACCGTCGAGCCGTGGCGCGCAAAGGCCTTTCCCGTGATGAAGGACCTCGTCGTCGATCGAAGCGCGTTCGATCGGATTATCGCCGCCGGCGGCTACATCTCGGTGAACGTCGGCGGCGCTCCTGATGGCAATGCGATTCCAGTCCCGAAAGAGATCGCGGACGTGGCGATGGACTC
This sequence comes from Acidobacteriota bacterium, assembly GCA_003222455.1. Lineage (GTDB taxonomy): Bacteria > Acidobacteriota > Vicinamibacteria > Vicinamibacterales > CAVVIG01 > QHWF01. The sequence continues at coordinate 6,331 of QHWF01000111.1, read as the reverse complement.
GGCGGCCTGCATCGGGTGCGGCGCGTGCGTCGCCGCCTGCAAGAACGCGTCGGCGCACCTGTTCATGAGCGCCAAGATTTCGCAACTGGCGCTGCTGCCACAAGGCCGGGCCGAGCGGTACCGCCGGGTCCTCTCGATGATCGATCAGGCCGACGCGGAAGGATTCGGCAGCTGCTCCAACGAAGGCGAATGCGAAGCGGTATGTCCGAAAGAAATCCCGATCTCGAACATCGCCCGGATGACCCGCGAGTACGTCAAGGCCCTCTGGGCCGCCGGGAGATAGGCGCGCTACGAACCGCGCCGATCGTCAGTCCACCCACGAACGTCACGATCGAACGCAGAGGCCGCAAAGGACGCAAAGGAAAGACAGTATTTCTCGGCGGCCTTCGCGGCCTTTGCGTTCCATGGCGTCGACAGTTAGTCCGACAGGCTCTTAGCCACGACGATCAACGAGAACTCGCGGAATCCGCCGAAACACGTGGCGTCCGCCTTTAGGCGGATTTATTCCAATCCGCACTCCGCATTCCGCATTGGCGATAATTCATAACAACGTCCCCCGGAGCACGATCACGCCGACCGAAAAGTAGATCACGAGGCCGGTGACGTCAACGAGCGTCGCCACGAACGGCGCCGACGAGGCCGCCGGATCGAATCCGAGCCGACGGAGCAGGAACGGCAGGAGCGATCCGACGACCGTTCCCCACAGCACCACGCCGACGAGCGCGATGCCGACGGTGAGGCCCACGAGCATCCAGTGGGCACCGTAGAGGGTCGAAAACGCCGACCACACGGTGATGCGAAGGAAGCCAATCGCTCCCAGGATGCCCCCAAGGACGAGTCCGGCGCTGAATTCGCGCCGGATCACACGCCACCAGTCAGCAAGACCCACCTCGCCGAGCGCCAGGGCACGAATGACGAGCGTTGAAGCCTGCGACCCCGAGTTGCCGCCGCTGGAGATGATGAGCGGCACGAACAGCGCGAGCACCACGGCTCGCTCGATCTCGCGTTGGAAGAAACCCATCGCCGTTGCGGTGAGCATTTCACCGAGAAAGAGCGCGGTCAGCCAGCCGGCACGCTTCTGGATCATCCGCGCGAACCGGATCTGCATGTAGGGCTCGTCGAGCGCCTCCATTCCGCCCACGCGCTGGATGTCTTCGGTCGCCTCCGCCTCCGCGACGTCCAGCACATCGTCCACCGTCACGATCCCGATCAGCATGCCGGCCGAGTCGGTCACCGGAATCGCCGACCGATCCTCGGCCCGAAACACGCCGACAGCCATTTCCTGATCGTCGGTCGCCTTCAGCGCGACGAAGCGCCGATCCATCAGCGAGCGCACCAGGTTGGTGGGCGACGTCAGCAGGACCTCGCGGATCCGAATGTCGTCGATCAGCTGCCCGTTGTCGTCGACCACGTAAAGGACGTTGAGCGTCTCGCTGTCCTGCCCGTGCGTGCGGACGTAGTCCAGGACCTGCGCCACCGTCCACTCCTCTCGCACGGCCACGTAATCCGGCGTCATGCGCCGGCCGATCGATCCTTCGGGATAGCCCAGCAACTTCACCGCAACCGCGCGCTCATCGGGCGTGAGCAGCGTGAGCAGCTGGCGCGTGACTTCGGCGGGGAGCTCTTCGAGGAAGGTGGTGCGATCGTCGGGCGCCATCGCATTGAGCAGCGCGGCGACCTCTTCAGATCCCATCGCTTTCATCAGCGCGTTCTGGGCGTCGACCGACAGATAGCCGAACGTAGCGGCTGCAGCCTTGCGCGGGAGGATCCGGAACAGGAGGACGCGGTCCTCGAGCGCGAGCTCGCTGAGCACCGCCGCGAGATCGCTCGCGGGGCGATTGCGCAGCATCTCCCGCAGCCGTCCGAAGTCGCGCGCCTTCAGCACCGACGCAAGCTCGTCGGCTGGACGCGCGGTCTGCCGCACGAGCTGCAGCGCGGCATCACGATCTGGGCCGGACAACTCTTCTTCCATACGTTTCAATGCTGCGCGCACGACATCTCGATGATGCACGTGCGGTCCTACTGCTCTGACCACGTCGAGCCAGAGCCGGTGAATCCGATCGAAATCTTCGGGGTGGAGCGCCGGGGCGTGCGCGCCGAGCTGATATGCGGCGGCCCGGCCACTGGGATGACGCACGATGAGCCGCAGATCGATCGGCTTCGGTGCGGGCACGTGTTCCCACGCCTCGCCGAGGAGCCGGGCCTGGTCGTCGGCGGACAGCGTTTCCGACTCGCCGACGTGGATTTCGGCAGAGTTCAGGCGGACGGCCGTCTCGACGACCGAGTCGAAGACGTTGACGCCCGGGACGATGAGCAGGCTCACGGCGCGCCCCTCCCGTTCGGCCAGCGCGACGACGGCCGACAGCAGTTTGCGCTCGTTCTCCGTGGCGCGCGGATCGATCGTCGGGTCGTCGGGAACGTCCAGACCCACCAGGCGCACGGTCATCGCGACCACGTCGCGGTCGCCGCCTTCCCGAAGGGCGGCGAGCAGGTGCGTCAACGCATGCGGTTTGCGAACCGGCACGAGCAGGTTTCCCGGCCGCGCGTCGACCTGACGGAGATTGACGTCCTCGGACGGCAGCAGTTGGAACTCGTCGAGCGCCGCGGCCGCGCGCGGCTTCGCCGCGATGGTGCGCTCCGAGACGATCAAGAGCGCTGTCAGGGCGCCTGCGAGTCCAACCGCTCCGAGCGACGGCGGATCCAGCATGATCACGAGACAGATACCGGCCCCGCCGACGACCGCGGCGAGCATCACGAGTCCGAGCGGCCACTCGCGCCCGCTGGCCGTGACGTTCAGCGGCACGCGATACGCGCGCTTCTCGCGCCGGACGAGCCGCAGGCGGGCCAGGGCCAGCGCCTCGAGCACGGTGCTCCAGATCACGCCGATCGCATAGGCGCGCGCGAGCCAGGGGCCCTGACCGCCCGACACGAGCACAATCACGACCTGCGCCGCACTGGTCGCATCGATCAGACGGAACGGCGTCCCGAACCGGTGATGGAGCCGTCGGAGCTCGGCGTCGAGGACGCCTTCGTCGACCAGGCGCGCCAGCACACGGTGCGCGCCCGCCGCCGCGGATCGACAGGCCGCGCTCAGGAAGACCACCGCCGCGCCCACCATGATCGCCACACCCGTCAATCGCAGCCACCCTGGCCCGGCCGCGTGCAACGCCACACCGGCCAGCGGCGCGTCGCTCCACGCCGCCCGCTCGCTCGCCGGAACCAGCATGACGAAACAGAACGAGAGGCCCGCCGTGATCAGCAGGCCGAACGCCGCCACGAGCCGCGCCGTGCGTTGAAGGTTATGAATGCGCGGCGGCTCGACGTCCAGAGCGACGTGAGGCAGCGTGTCGGGACTGCCGAGCGCCGGCAGCGCGTGACCGAATGCCGTGGCCAGCATCAGGGCGGCGAGCAGTGCCGGCGGCCATGCGTGGACCTGCAGCACGAGCCCGCGCGGAAGCTCGGTCAGCGGTGAAACCGGCAGCCTCACCGCGTACGACGGGCGGACGAGGAGAGTCATCCCGGCCCACGCAGCAACGACGGCCAGCGCGACAACGATTACGCCAATCGCCCGCGACACCGCGTGATCCGGCACCGACCGGCCCTGCCGTTGGAGCCACCAGACGATCCCGATCACCAGAATCGCGACCAGGATTGGAAGCGTGTCGGGCGAGCGTGTCGGACCCGGAAGCGGTGCGCGGAACAGCGCCCCGCTCACCGCGGCCACGTAGTGGCCGGCGACCGTGGCCGCGAGCGATCCGAACACGAACCGATCGAGGAGTAACGCCGATGCGGCCGTTTTCGCGGCAACTCCGCCGAGCGTTTGTCGCACGCTGCCGTAAAGGCCGCCGGGAATGAACAATGCACGCGCCTCGACGTCGGCGGCGCGAGCGGCCACGCTGCATACCACGGCGGCGAGGACGAACCAGGGCGCGGCGCCGCCCAGCGACGACCATGCGACGCCGCCAATGAGAAACGCGGGGCTTCCGAGCTCGACGAGCGCCCGCGTGGTCGCCCGCCACACCGACACGTACGAAACCAGCGTCCGTGACGCGAGGACGACCCGTACGCGATCTGGTCCAGAGAGCCGGTCGATGATGACCTCTTAATTGAACGCGTTAAACGTGACTGGCCTGTGAAGAATCGCTCGACGGGGGTTTCCTCACACGCCCTGAAGGGCCCTGAAGGGCCTGCGATCGGTGCTCATTTTCTCAGATGGAAGGGAACGCTGGTGACGACGGTGTTCGGCTTGAACAGCAGGGCCCCCTTGATGAGCAGCGCGCTCTGGTTGTGAAACAGATGATGCCACCATCGGGCGGGCACGAATTCCGGCAGCACGATCGTCACGTAGTCGCCGGGCCGATCCCTGGCAATCTGCTCGATGTATTCGAGCAGCGGCTCCATCAACGAGCGATAGGGCGACCCGAGGAGGATCAGTGGAACCCCGTTCCCGTATCGCTCCCATTGGCCCCGCAGCAGGTCCGTCGCGTCCGGATCGATCGCCACGTACACCGCGCGGACATCGGTCGAGAGCGTCCTCGCGTATTCAAGCGCCTCGGCCACCGGCCGAATGACGCCGCTGATCGGCACCAGGACTGTGTTGCGACGGGGTCCTTGCGGCCGCCAGCCCTTCATCGACAGCTGCGCCGCGACGCCATCGTAATGACGCCTGGTGATGTTGAAGAGCAGCACGTGCAACGGAATGAGCAGCATGATGATCCAGGCGCCTTCGCGTGCCTTCGTCACCGCCACGACCAGCAGGACGATTCCCGTCACGAGGGCACCAATCCCATTGATCGATGCGTTGGTCCGCCATCCGGGGCCACCTTCCTTGTGCCAGTGCACCACCATGCCCGCCTGTGACAGCGTGAACGACACAAAAACGCCAATCATGTAAAGCGGAATCAGCGCGTGCGTGTCGCCGCCGAACAGGACCAGCAGAACGGCGGCGAACACGCTGAGACCGACGATCCCATTCGAGAACGCGAGCCGGTCGCCCTGGTTCATGAACTGACGGGGCATGTACCGATCCCGCGCCAGAATCGACCCCAGCCGCGGAAAGTCGGCGTAGGCGGTGTTCGCCGCGAGCACGAGGATGAGCATCGTTGCCGCCTGGACCGCGTAGTACGGAATCCCGCGGCCGCGGAACACCGCGCGCGCAAGCTGCGAGACGACCGTCTCCTCTTCGCGCGGCAGCACGTGATACACCTGTGCCAGCAGCGTGATTCCGAGGAACATCGTGATCGACAGCACGGCCATCGTCAGCATCGTCGCCGCGGCGTTCTTCGACTCGGGCGGTTTGAACGCGGGCACGCCATTCGAGACGGCCTCGACGCCAGTCATGGCCGTGCAGCCGTTGGAAAACGCCGTGAGCAGCAGGAAGAGCGTGAACGGTTCAGCTGTGGACGGCAACGGGTCGGGCGGAACGACCGGGTCAACCGCTCCAATCGCCACACGCCCGAGTCCCACCGCGACGAGGATCAGCGTGCACACGATGAAGAAGTACGTCGGGATCGAAAAAATCTGGCCCGATTCGCGAATGCCTCGCAGGTTGCCGAGCATCAGCAGCAGCACGAACCCCAGCGTCATCTCGATCCGGTTGACGTGCCAGGCCGGAAAGGCGGACGTCAGCGCCGCCACACCGGCGGCGATGCTGACGGCAACCGTCAGGATGTAGTCGATCAGCAGCGACGCGGCCGCGATGAGCGCGGGCATGTCGCCCAGGTTCTCTTTCGCGACGATATAAGCACCGCCGCCGCTCGGGTACGCGTGCAGTGTCTGCCGGTACGAGAACACGACGATCGCGAGAATGCTGGCGATGACGAACGCGATCGGCGTGGCGAGTCCGAGCGCACCGGCCCCCACGAGCACGAGCACGCGCAGAATTTCTTCGGTCGCATACGCGACCGACGAGAGCGGATCTGACGACAGAACCGCGAGACCGGTCAGCCGGGAGAGTCGCTCATGGTGAGCGAGATGGGACGGGATTGGCTTCCCGACGACGAAGTGCTTGAACTGAGAGAGTACCCCCTCTTCGGGCACGGTGTCCTTCCAACAGCCGACGGGGTTAGCTGGCGGGCTCGAGGTTGGAAGTCCTCTGCTGAACCTCGTAGTCGTTGGTCCTTGGTCGTTGGTCCTTGGTCGCCAGTCCTTGGTCGGTGGTCGCTGGTCGGTGCTCTACTGGCCACCCACGAACGACTGACGACTAACGACTAATGACTACGCAGTTCGGCTTCGCCCCTGTCAAGGCCGGGTAGGTCAGGTGGGCCAGGTGGGTCAGGTAGGCCCGACCGACCCACCCTACCCGACTTACCCGACCCACCTGACCTTCGTG
>QHWF01000385.1 GCA_003222455.1 Acidobacteriota bacterium | reverse complement strand
TACATCTACGCGGCCGAGATCGCCGGCTTTTTCAAAACCCTGGGCAGGAAGCCCGCCCAGTCCGATGTTCACGCAATTCTGCTCCGGGAGATCTGGCAAGTGGACCACGGTCGCATCGCTGACTTGATGAAGGCGACCGCTTCGCTGCGAGACCAGTATCAAGCAGCGTGGCGCCAGCAGTATACGGACTATGCCTTGGGCGTCATCCTCGCCCACTTCGATGCCGAGCTTGAGTTTTGGCGCCAGTTTGCGCAGCGCTTGTGGGAAACCGCCAACACGTTCAAAGACGGTGACACACTCCCTGCGCTCGAGGAGCTTCGCCCTCATTGGTAGAGCGCCCCATGGCCCGCCATCGCCGCCCCCCATTCGTTGACGATATGAACCATTGAGCGCGACTATGGGCCGCAACCCAACGGACTCTCTCCGTGATCTCCGTGCCTCCCAGACTTCAACACTGAGGTCACGGAGGCGCTCCGTGCGCTCCGTGTTGAGGGTTTGATCGACACAGAGCACACGAAGCCACTGCTCCATATATTGACGAGATACGGATGGAAGTACCGGACACGGTAGATGGGCGGCCTCCCCGGTCGGACTGGCTCGCGTTAGCTCTGATTCCGATTCTGATGCTGGCGCTGGCAGCCTTTTCCGCCGCCCAGCCTGACACCGCAATCGCGCTCTATCGCCAGAGGAAATTCCCGGAGGCGGCTCGCGCCCTGGAACAGTACTTGACCCGCCGGCCTGACGATTCTCCCGCCCGCCTGCTGCTCGGCCTCTGTTACCAGGAGGCAGGAGACCGGGCCGCTGCCGAACGCGTATTCCGCGACGCCGCCCAGCGCCGCCCGAACGACCGCGCGGCGCGCTACTATCTGGCCCGCGTCGAGTACCTCCGCGCCCGGTTCGCCGACGCGGAAGCGAACGCCCGCCTGGCCATGAAGCTCGGGGAGCCGCCCGCCCGCGTGTACGATCTGATCGGGCTGATCCGGGCCGAGCAGAACGATCACGACGGCGCGCTCGCCGCCTATGACGCAGCCATCCGGTCCGATCCGAAATCCGCCGACGCCTATTTGAACTCTGGCGTGCTGCTGCTGAAGCTCGGGCGCGCGTCCGAGGCTCTGGCGCGTTTGAGCGCGGCGATCACGATCGATCCGCGGTCGGCGGAGGCCCTCTACCAGCGGGCTCGCGCCTATCTGGAGTTGAGCAAGCCCGCCGAAGCGGAGAAGGACCTGGCCCGGGCGCTCTCGCTTTCCCCATTCGAACCGGCTCGCAGGCTCCTCGCGCAGCTTCGCGCCGGGGTCGGGACGGCGCCTGGCCGCACCGCTCGCGCGATGTCGCCCGCTCAGGTTCAGTTTCGCAATGTGGCGGAGAGCGCCGGACTCCGCTTCGTCCTCGAGAACAATCCTACTCCGCAAAAGCGCCTGATCGAGACCATGGCAGGCGGGGTGGCGGCGTTCGACTACAACAACGATGGACTCGCGGACATCTACTTCACCAACGGCGCCTCGATTCCATCGCTCTCGAAGGACGCACCCGGGTATTGGAACCGCCTTTACCGCAACGACGGCGGGATGAAGTTCGCCGACGTGACCGAGGAGACCGGAGTGGCAGGGGCGGGGTATTCAATGGGAGTCGCCGCGGCCGATTACGACAATGACGGTTACGTGGACCTGTTCGTCGCGGGCGTCCGCCACAATATCCTGTACCACAACACAGGCCACGGACAATTCCAAGACGTCACGGCTCGCGCTGGTATTAAGAGCGATGGCTGGTCGGTGGCGGCGGGCTGGTTCGACTACGACAATGACGGGTTTCTCGACCTGTTCGTGGTCAACTACGTCGAATGGTCGCCCAGCCTTGACCCGTCGTGCCTTGATCCCACCGGAACGCTCCGGATTTATTGCCATCCGAGCGCCTACCGGGGCGCGTCGAACAGGCTTTATCACAACCGGGGCGACGGCACGTTTGAGGACGTCTCCAAGCGCGCCGGCATCGCGGCGCACGTCGGCAAGGGCATGAGCGTGGCCTTCGCCGACTACGACGGCGACGGCTTCACCGATGTCTTCGTCTCAAACGACAGCGTCCCCAATTTCCTGTTTCACAATCGCGGCGACGGCACGTTTGAGGAGGTCGCGCTGCCCGCTGGCGTCGGCCTCACCGATGACGGCAGGCCCGTTTCGAGCATGGGGGTCGATTTCCGGGACTACGACAACGACGGTCTGCCTGACCTCATCGTCACCGCGCTCGCCCGCGAGACTTTTCCCCTGTTCCGCAACGAGGGCAAGGGCTTCTTTCGCGACGAAACGTATCCGAGCCGCATCGGCCTCGCGAGCTCGAGGCGCAGCGGCTGGGGCGTGGGCCTCATCGACTTCAACAACGACGGCTGGAAGGATGTGTTCTCGGCGAATTCGCACGTCACCGACAACATCGAAAAGTTTTCCGTAGACCGCTACCAGCAGCCCAACAGCGTTTTCGTGAACCTCGGCAACGGGACGTTCGAGGACGCGTCCGCCGCCGCCGGCCCCGACTTCCAGACGCCGCGAGCGCACCGGGGCGCCGCCTTCGCCGACTTCAACCACGACGGCAAAGTCGACGTGGTCGTGTCCGCGCTGGGCGGACCGGCGGAGCTTTGGGAGAATGTGAGCCCTGACCACAATCACTGGATCGCGCTGCGCCTGGAAGGGACGCGCAGCAATCGCGATGGCATCGGCGCGCGGATTCAGCTCACCACCCGAGACGGCGCTTGCTACGATCACCAGTACAATCAGATGACGAGCGCCGTCGGCTACGCCTCGTCCAGCCATGACGGGGTACACTTCGGCTTGGGCAAGGCAGAAACCGTGGAGGAAATCGAGATTAAATGGCCCAGCGGGACCGTGCAGGTGTTGAAGAATGTCGCTGCCGACCAAGTGATAAAGGTCCGCGAACCTTGCCCGCTGCAACAGGGACGGACCAAGTAAGCCTCGGGTGGCGCAGACATCGGTTTCTGATGTCTGCGATCCGTAGCACGTTCCGGAGTTGGTGTTGCGGGGGCCCCGCGCTCCATGATGTAGACTCGATCCCCCCTGGTCGCAGACATGCCAAATTCGCATGTCTGCGCCACCCCGCGATGGGGACATCGCCGCTACTGCACACTGCACCACCACCGTGCGGCCAAGATGGCCGCGCTCCCAGCCTGTAGTATACTGACTCCGAAATGAAATCCTCTCGCCGTCAATTCCTGGGCGCTTCTTCACTCCTGCTTGGGGGAAAGCTGATCGAGGCGCTGGCCACTCCCTTGCGCCAGTGGACGCGCCCCTTGCTACTGAGCGCCGCGCCGGTCCCGCGTCCTCAGACCGGCTCGCCGGTGACGTTTGTCGACGTAGCGAAGGAAGCCGGCGTGACCGCGACCAACGTCTGGGGCGGGGTCGAGCACAAGAACTACATCATTGAGGCGAAGGGCAGCGGCCTCGCGTTCTTTGATTACGACCAGGACGGCTGGCTCGACATCTACCTGTCGAACGGCCAGCGCCTGGAAGAGACTTACGCGCCGGGGAAGGCGCCCACCCCACACCTCTACAAGAACAACCGCGACGGAACGTTTACCGACGTGACCGAGAAATCGGGCCTGGGCCGGAGCGGCTGGCAGGTGGGCGTGTGCGTGGGCGACTACGACAACGACGGCTGGGACGACCTCTACTGCACCTTTTGGGGGCACAACGTGCTCTGGCACAACAACGGCGACGGTACGTTCACCGACGTCACCCAGAAGGCCGGGCTTTACGACGAGCGCGTGCGGTGGGGCTCCGGATGTACCTGGCTTGACTACGACCGCGACGGTAAGCTCGACCTCTTCGTCTGCCACTACATCGAGCTCGACCTCAAGAAGATCCCGATCCCCGGCCAGACCGGCTACTGCCAGTGGAAAGGCCTGCCCACGATGTGCGGGCCGCGCGGCCTGCCCGGCGAAACCAACAACCTCTACCATAACAACGGCGACGGGACTTTTACGGACGTCACAGAAAAGGCCGGCATTCGGAAACCCGGGCCGCGCTATTCGATCACGGCCGTAGCCTACGACTTTGACAACGACGGCTGGCCGGACATCTACGTGGCTGTGGACTCCGAGCCCAGCATCCTCTACCACAACAATCACGACGGCACTTTCACCGACGTCGCCGTGATGGCGGGCTGCGCCTATAACGAGGACGGCCAGGAACAAGCAGGCATGGGCGTCGGGGTCGGCGACTACGACTGCGACGGCAACTTCGATATCTTCAAGACCAACTTTTCGGACGATACGAGCGACCTCTATCACAACAATGGCGACGGCACTTTTACGGACTCGACCTTTGTCTCCGGGATCGGCGTCAACACGCAGTACGTCGGCTGGGGCTGCGGTTTCGTCGATTACGACAACGACGGGTGGGCGGACATCGTCCAGATCAACGGCCACGTCTACCCCGAAATCGACAAGGCCAACCTGGACGCCACGTTCAAGGTGCCCCGCCTGGTGTACCGGAACCTGGGCAACGGAAAGTTCAAGGACGTGTCCGCCGGGATGGGGCCGGGCATCAGCGAGCGCTTCTCCAGCCGCGGCGCCGCTTTCGGCGACTATGATAATGACGGCGACATCGACGTCCTCATCTTGAACATGAACGATCCGCCCTCGCTCCTGCGCAACGACGGCGGCAACAAGAACAACTGGATCAAGATCAAGCTCGTCGGGACCAAGTGCAACCGCACCGCGATCGGGGCCCGCGTCCGCGTGGTGACGGGGAAGCACTCGCAGATGGACGAGGTGCACGGCGGCACCAGCGTGATGTCGCAGAGCGATCTCCGGCTGCACTTCGGGGTGGGGCAGGCGATGGTGGTCGACCTGATCGAGGTCAAGTGGCCGACGCTCAACACGCCTGAGCAGCAGGGGGCCGGCTCGCCCGGGAAGGGCTCCAAGGACGCAGCCGGCGATCCACCGAAAGCCCGTGCACTGGCCAAAACGCCGGATTCCGCCGTCGAAAGGTTCACCAACGTCGAGTG
>QHWF01000371.1 GCA_003222455.1 Acidobacteriota bacterium | reverse complement strand
CGATCGTGATCTGCGCTAGACGACGTGATCACGCGAACGCTTTCGCGCGAGATCCCGCTCGGACTTCAGGCGCTCGAGCTCCACGGTTGAATGGTCCGCGAACTGCATGGCGGCGGCGATCGCGCGATGCCCGGCCACGTCGGCGATGGCCCGATGCATCAGCTGACAGATCCGGCGATACGACGGATGCCCCTGCGGCGCGGTCCGCAGCTCGATCACGTGCATCGCTTCCCGCGCGTTCATGTCCATGTAGAATCGGACGCGGTACGCCATGACCACCGCGTACGGAGCGGCCTCGCGCAATCCGTCCGCGACGAGCCGATCGTAGAGCTCCGCCGATCCGTCCATCACCGCGCGCCAGTCGGCAAGCGCACCTGCCTCTTCGATGGCGGCCGGTTCAACGCAGCCGTGCTGTGTACTGAGCGGCTGCCACTCGAGCGTCAGCAGTCGATGCCGCTGCAGGTCGCGGAAGGCGCCATAATCGGCCAGCACGTCGAAGCGATAGCGCGTCCGTTCGAATGCGCGGCCGGGCTTGTGACGCCGGTTCTGCCGACGGCCGGTGTAGCGGCGCAGCAGGTGCGCCCGATCGTCTGCGGAGAGCTGACGCGCCCTGGCCAGCAGTTGATCGTCGGGCAGCGCCGAGATCGAGTACAGGGCCGCCGCCACGACTTTCGTTTCACCGTCCGGATCGAACTCGGTCAGCGTGACTTCGTCGCGCGGCTCGGGGGCGAGGTCGCTGATGAACGGGTGCGCCGCGGCCTTGAAGTCGTCGCGGCTGTCGGAGAGATAGTCGATCCACCGGCCGCCGCGCTCCGGCTGATCGACGCGCGTCACGAACGCGGGAATGACCTGACGCAGTTCGACGAGGATGTGCCGCGCGCACGCGCGCACTTCCTCGAGCGGATGCGAGAACATGCGGAGCAGCAGCGCTTCGAACGCCTGGCCGCTTCCGAACAGTCCGACGTTCGAGGTCGTCGCAGCGGGCAGCAACCCGCGAAGCGTGTCCAGCGCTTTTGCGCGGATGACCGACTTGTACACGCCGTCAGAGTCCTCCGGCGTCTTCGGATAGCGGGCGCGGAAATGCGCCTCCATCGCCGGAATCCATCGCGCGTAGGTGGCGAACGCGGTGTCGAGCGTGCGGACGAACAGATCCCGCCGCGGCGATCGATCCAGTTCTGCCGGCACGTGGTACTTCCACTGCCCGTTCGGGCGATCCGTATACGGCACGTACCGCGTCGACTGTTCGAGGTACGCCATCAGGCGGCCCCACTCGAGGACTTTGGTCAAAACGTTCGACACGCCTTCGCAGGCGATGTGGGCGCCGCCGAGCTGCGCGACCGAATCGTCGCCGTACTCACTGAGGACCCGCGCGTACAATCGGTCCGCGCGGTCGCTGCCCACCGCGGGCTGCGGCGTGAGCGCGCCGCGATCGAGTTGACCGAGAAACTCGTCGAGGAACAGCCGGCGGACCGACTTGGCCGAGCGCGAGTAGCGGGCGAAGAGCGCTCCCTTCACGGTTTCCGGCAGGTTCGTCAGCGCGAAGACCGGCCGATCGATGTTGGTGAAGAACGGTGCGAGCGCGCGCGCCTCTTCGGGCGTAAATTCGATTCCCAACGCTCAACTTCTCAACTGTCGAGGAGTCAACTCTCAACGCTCAACTCTTAACTGTCAAGGCTCGACTGTCAAATCTCAATGGCGACGTTGAGACTTGAGAGTTGAGACTTGCGCGTTGTAAGGTGGAGGTATGGTCTACATTTTCGGCAAGGACACCTGACCCTACACGCAAGCCGCCCGTGACGACTACCAGCGGCGGCATGTCGAGGTCGAATACATCAACGTCAAGAAGAATCCCGGCGAGCTCCAGCGGATGCTCGGCTTCAGCAACGGTCGTCGCGCCGTGCCCGTCATCGTGGACGAGGGAAACGTGACCATCGGGTTTGGCGGCACCTGAGGTGTCTAGCTGCTGCGCCGTTCCGGGCGAACGGCCACGCCACACCGACAAGTCACCAGGGAGCCGACGCTGTTCGCGCCGCTTCTGATCAGCGCCCACAATCCGGGGCCGATGACCGGCAGCGGCAACAACACCTACCTGCTGGCCGGCGGGAATGGATCGGCGGCACTGATCGACGCCGGGACGGGTGAACCTCGACACCTGGCCGATCTCGATGCCGCGTTGACGAAGGCGCGCGCGCGGCTCGATCGTGTGCTCGTTACGCACGGCCATCGTGATCACGTCGACGGCGTGCCGCATCTGGCGCGTGCGTATCCCTCCGCGTCCTTTTTCAAGCGCCCATGGCCCGGTGAAGACTCGCAGCCCGTCGCCTGGCAGCCGATGGGCGATGGCGAGTCGGTGATCGCGGGTGACGAGCCGCTGACGGTGCTCCATACTCCGGGCCATTCACCCGATCACGTGGCGTTCTGGCACGAGCCGAGCGGCGCAATCTTCGCAGGCGATCTCGTGGTGCTCGGCAGCAGCGTGATGATCCATTCGAGCCGCGGCGGCAATCTCGCGCAGTACCTCGCGTCGCTCGAACGGCTGCTGGCGCTCGCCCCGACGCGGCTGTTGCCCGCCCACGGTCCAATCGTGCCGGATCCCGCAACGCTGCTGAAGGCTTATCTCGACCATCGTCGACTGCGCGAACAGCAGGTGATCGCCGCCCTTCGCGCGGGATATTCGGACGTGCAGCGCATCGCCGAATCCATTTATGATGATCTCGATCCGGCGCTGATGCCGGCAGCGCGCGAGAATGTTCGCGCCCACCTCGACAAGCTCAAGTCGGATGGCATGGTCACCGACGAGGCAGGATGGAGGCTTCGATGAAATTTCAGATTGTAGATTTCAGATTGCAGATTGGAATGCACGATCTCCGTTCTGGCAAACCTCAATCCTGCAATCCTCAACCCTGCGATCTTCAATCCCGCAGTCCGCAATCCTGCCATGCGCAATCTCAAATCTGAAATCTGAAATCTGCAATCTGAAATCTGCAATCTGCAATCTCGAGATCCCCATGAACGTCATCGATTTCATCAACATCAACCGCGAGCGTTATCTCGACGAGCTCAAGGCGCTGCTCGCCATTCCGAGCATCAGTGCGCTGCCGCAGCATGCCGGCGACGTCAGGCGATGCGCGGAATGGTGCGCCGACGAAATGCGGCGCATCGGGCTGCAGAACGTCCGGCTCATCGACACGCCGGGCAACCCGGTCACGTACGGCGACTGGCTCGGCGCGGAAGGCGCGCCCACGATCCTGTTCTACGGACATTACGACGTGCAGCCGGTGGATCCGCTCGAGTTGTGGGAATCGCCGCCGTTCGACGCGACGATCCGCGACGGCGAGATCTACGCCCGCGGCTCCGCCGACGACAAGGGCCAGGTGTTCATGCACTTCAAGGCCGTTGAAGCGCACTTGAAACAGAATGGGCGGCTGCCGCTGAACATCAAATTCATTCTGGAGGGCGAGGAGGAAGTCGGCAGCGCGCACCTCGACGATTTCGTCCGGGCGCATCGATCGGAGCTGGCGGCCGACGTCGTCGTCATTTCCGATTCGCCGATGTTCGCGCGCGGTGTGCCGTCGATTTGTTACGGGCTGCGCGGGCTCGTGTACTGCCAGATCGATCTGCGCGGCAGCAGCACCGACCTGCACTCGGGATCGTTCGGCGGCGCGGTCGCCAATCCGGCGATGGTGCTTTCGCAGATGCTCGCGCAGATGAAAGACCGGAGCGGCCGCGTCAGGATTCCAGGGTTCTACGACGATGTCGCACCATTGCAGGAAGGTGAGCGCAAAGCGTGGGCGGCGTTGCCATTCAACGAGAAGCAGTACAAGAAAGCCTTCGGCATTCCCAAAGTGTACGGCGAGACCGGGTATACGACGCTCGAGCGCACGTGGGCGCGGCCCACCTTCGAGGTGAACGGGCTGTTGTCGGGATTCACCGGGGAGGGCGCGAAGACGGTCCTGCCTGCGGTATCGATGGCCAAGGTGAGCATGCGGCTGGTGCCGAATCAGGATCCCGACAAGCTTGCGGCGCTGTTCGAAACGTACGTACAGGGCGTCGCACCGAAAACGGTGCAGGTGAAAGTCACCCGCATGCACGGCGGCAAACCGTGGATGACGTCGTACGACAACCCGTTCGTGCAGGCCGCCGGCCGCGCCATCGAGCGCGGCTTCGGACAGAAGCCGGTGTTCACGCGCGAAGGCGGTTCGATTCCGGTCGTATCGACGTTTCAGGAGGAGCTCGGCCTGCCGTCTGTGCTGTTCGGCGTCGGACTGCCCGACGAGAACGCGCACGCGCCGAACGAAAAGCTCGACGTGTCGA
>QHWF01000370.1 GCA_003222455.1 Acidobacteriota bacterium | reverse complement strand
GAACCCGATCGAATCGGCGACCACCTGGCCGGAGAGGTCGATCTCGAGCGCCGAGTTGATCGCAACGACTGATTCGTTCTTGCGAATCACCGACGTGTCGTTCGTGTGGTCGCACGGGTAGAACTGGACGAACGGGTTGTCGTCGACGAACCGGTACAGCCGCCGCGATCCCATCACGAAGCTGGTCACGATGCGCCCGGGATGCACCTTCTTGAAACGGTTGGTGATGACGCCCGCGTCCACAAGATCGACGATGCCGTCCGAGAACATCTCCGTGTGAATGCCCAGATCGTGCTTGTCGGCCAACCGCCGGAGGGCTGCGTCGGGGATCGCGCCAATGCCCATCTGCAGCGTCGCCCGATCGGGCACCAGATTCGCCACATGCGCGCCGATCTCATCGTCCACCGGAGTCGGCGGCGAGCCCAGATGTTCCGGCAGCGGCCGATCGGTCACGACGAACGCGTGCAGGCGCGAAATGTGCAACAGCGTGTTTCCATGTGTTCGAGGCATCCGGTGATTCACCTCGGCAACCACCAGGCTCGCCGTGCGAACGGCCGCGAGCGCAGCGTCGACTGAGGTGCCGAGTGTGCAGTAGCCGTGAGCGTCAGGCGGCGACACCTGGACGAGCGCAACGTCGAGCGGGATCCGGCCGGAGGTGAAGAGCGCTGGAATGTCCGAGAGAAAGATCGGCACGTAGTCGGCACGGCCTTCAGCGATGGCCTCGCGGACAGATGCTGCGGCAAACAGCGACACCGAAAGGAAGCGTCCGGCGTGCTCGGGGTCGGCGAACGGCGCCGCACCCGTCGTGTGCATGTGGTAGAGCGTGACGCCGGAGAGACTTGTGCGCCGCGCCAGCGCCTTGACGAGCGGCGTCGGCGTGGCTGCGGCCCCATGCACGAACACCCGCATGCCGCTCTGCACGGACGCGATTGCGGCATCGGCGCTGACGGCGCGGCTATCCCACGACATTCTCAAGTCTCAACTTTCACGTCTCAACTTTCAACTTTCAAGTCTCGAGTCTCGAGTCTCAAGTCTCAAGTCTCAAGTCTCAAGTCTGAACTCTCAACGCTCAACGACACACGTGGACGTGCCACGAGAGAACATCACGATCGAACACAAAGGTCGCAAAGGACGCAAATAAGACAGGATTTCTCTGCGGCCTTCGCGGCCTTCGCGTTCCAAGGCGGCGTCGGTCAGTCGGACGTGAACCCTTTGAGTGCCGGTCATTTGCGAGCCGCGGGTATCAAGGTCGTTTCCATCCGCTTGCCCTCACGCAGGTACACGACTTTGGCCGGCTGGCCGATCTTGAGCACATCGAGCGCGTACGTGTAATCGTAGATGTTCGCGATGGTCTGGCCGGCGATCTCGACGATGACGTCGCCTTTCCTGAGCCCGGCCTGCTCGGCCGGACCGCCGCCGATCACGCCGCTCAGAAGCAGTCCTTTCGCGTCCGTGGCGTAGTCAGGGATGGTCCCCGTAAAGACGCGGACGCCCGCACGGCCGCCGCCTGATTGCATCTTCTGCTCGACTTTCGTGAACTGCGGCGCCTCGCTCGTCTCCTCGACCCGACGAACGATCGCCGTTGCGAATCCGACAATTCGATCGAGATCCTCGAAGTCGATCTTGTCGGCGGTGTCGCTCGGCTTGTGATAGTCCACGTGCGTGCCGGTGAAGAAGCTCAGCGCAGGAATGTTCGACGCGTTGAATGTTGCGACGTCGGTGGGCTGATAGGGATCCTCCTGCACTTGCAGATCGAATCCAGCGGCGATGTTCGCCTGCTCGACGATGCGGGCCCACACCGGGCTGGTGCCGGTGGCCTGCACGTTCAGTTTGTTGTCCTGCATGCGGCCGACCATGTCGAAATTCAGATAGGCGGCCACTTGATCGAGAGGCAGCGGTGGACCTTTCGTGAACGCACTCGAACCGATCAGGCCCAGCTCTTCACCCGACCAGAACGCGAACACGACGTTGCGCTGGCGCGGCTCGGCCGCGAGCGTCTCCGCGACAGCCAGCACGGCGGCGGTGCCCGACGCGTTGTCGTCGGCGCCGAAATGAATCTTCCCGGCGTCTTCCTTGGCCGCCAGTGTATTGCCGGCTTCGCCGTGACCGAGATGATCGTAGTGCGCCCCAAGCACGATCCACGGCTTCAGTCTGGCACCGGCAGGAACGGTTGCGGGAAGGTACGCCACGACGTTCTGAGCGGTCTTCGTTTCCCGCTGAACGGCGGCCTTGATCGAGATCTTCAGAGACGGAATGGCGAACCCGGCGGTGTGCGGATTGCCGGAGTCGAACGACTGCTGCGCGGTTTCGAGCGTCTTGTCGGGTATGGCGGCGAAAATCTGACTTGCCACCGGGCCGCTGATGCTTGCCGCGACGATCCCCGATCCGGCGAGCGCCGTATCGAAGCTCATGGGAACCGTCTCGCCGGCATTCGGCGAGCGCGGACCGGTCACGACGAGCATCGCTTTGGCGCCGCGCTGCCGGGCGGCCATCGCCTTATAGCGGAGATCCGCGTAGCGCGCGAGAATCTGCCGCGTCTTCTGATCGGCGTCTTCGGGAAAGTACCGGAGGACCAGAACGATCTTGTCCTTGACGTCCAGCGTGGTGTAGCTGTCGTACCCGAAGTCCTGGCCGTCGGGCACGACGATGCCGTAGCCGGCGAAGACCACGTCACCAGACACGTCGCCATTGTCCGAGAACGAGAGCGCGCGAACATCGGCTTCCGTACCGAACGTGCGATCGCCAATCGACACCCGTGAACCGCCGTCTCTGGTGCCGGCGGTGAATTCGAACGGCAGCCGATAATCGCGCCGTCCGGGCAGCGGCTTGGCACCGATCGCCTGCAGCTGCGCCACGATGTAGTCGCTCGCGAGCCGCTCGCCATTCGATCCGGCAAGCCGTCCTTCCCGCGCCGACGACCACGATAAGGACAGAAAGCGCCGCACCCGCAGCAAAGAATTCTGTCCACGCCTGCCGGATCCGTGCGCGCCGTGTGTTCAGCATGGCTAGGAGCGTGTCTGAGAAACAAGAACACGCTCCTAGTAGGCCGGCTTCGCCGGCGAACAACAACCATAATTTGAAGATCATTGCGCGCGCAGCGCGCCTACTAGGAGCCCGTTCGCCGTTGCTCGGACGGGCTCCCAGGTGATGGCGTGATTCGGGTGTCATGATTTCTTCGCCGGCTTCCTGAGAGGCGCATTCTTCATTGCCTCGAGCGCCTTATCGTGATTCCATTGGGCGAGGAACAGCTGTCCCGCTGATCCGCCGGAGCGGCTCGACGTCCACGCCAGCTGCTTTCCGTCGGGCGAGGGGACCGGCAGGCCGTCGAATCCATCCGAATACGTGACTCGAACAGGTTCTTTCCTGCCCTGCGCATCCACCATGAACAGCTCGAAGTTCTCGAACCCGAGCTTGTTCGAGGCAAAGATGATGTATTCGCCCGATGGGTGCATGTACGGCGCCCAGCTCATCGATCCGAAGTCCGTGAGTTGACGCGCGTCCGATCCATCCGGCTTCATCATCCAGACATCGGCGATGAGCCCTGTTTCATCGAACCGGCGCCAGACGATGTGCTGTCCATCAGGGGTGAAAAAGGGACCGCCGTCGTACCCCTTCACGCTGGTCAGCCGCCGTTGGGCCGATCCGTCGGCGCGCATGATGTAGATTTCCGCGAAATAGCTCGGGTCTTCGGCGAGCTTCTTCTGTTCGGCGCCATCGAGCGGACGGTTATACGCATCGCGCATCGACGTGAACACGAGCCACTGTCCATCGGGCGAGTAACTGCCCTCGGCGTCGTAGCCGCGCGCGTCGGTGAGCCGCTTCAGGGCGGCGGTCTTCTCGTTGTACGCGTAAATGTCCATCTCGGGGTCGTAGTCCCATGAGTACCGGCGCTGCTGCCCGGACGCCCGGATGTTGAGCTCTGCCTCCTGCAGTTCCTTCGACTTCGGATCGGCGTGCGTCGAAGCAAACTCGATCTCGTCGGTGCCCGGGCGGAAGAACGCACATGTCGTCTTGCCGACACCGGGGGAGATCCGTTTCGCCTCGCCGGTGGCGAAATCGAGGACATAGATTTGATAGAACGGATTGCCCGGTTCGCGCTCGCTCTGAAACACCAGGCGCTTGCCATCCGGCGACCAGTATCCTTCTCCCGCGCGCCTGCCGTCGACGGTGAGACGCCGGACGCGCGTCAGGAAGTCCCGTTCCTGATAGACCGGGCCCGTTTGTTGTTGTTGAGCGATCACAGGACCGGCGATCAGACCGATCACGATCCCCAGCCGCAGCACCTTCATTCGACACCTGTGAAGAAGAGTGACGATTTTATCCCGCAACGATTCGGCCGATGGTTCATCATAGGACACAAGCGCTCGAATTGATCGTGGAAGAAATCCAAACGAATCCTCTCTAGGTCCAAAGCCGAAAGCCATGAGCCTGACGCCTGCAGGCTGCGTATTCCAGCAGCCTGCTAAGATGGGCTTCGATGACCAATCGCCAGATCACATTGAAGAAGCGGCCGGTCGGGATGCCGACGCCCGACGATTTCGAGATGGCGACCAGTCCGGTGCCGGTTCCTCAGGACGGGCAGGTCCTGCGCCGGACCCTCTACCTCTCGCTCGATCCGTACATGCGTGGCCGCATGAGCGATGCGCGTTCGTATGCGCCGCCCGTGAGCCTGAGCGCCGTGATGGTCGGCCACACGGTGAGCGAGGTCGTCGAATCGCGGCACCCCGCGTTTCAACCCGGAGACCTCGTCGCCGGCTACGACGGCTGGCAGGAGTACGCGTGCTCTGCAGGTCAGGACATCCGCAAAATCGATCCCAGCCTGCCGCCGACCACCGCAATCGGCGTGCTCGGCATGCCGGGGCTGACGGCGTACGTCGGGCTCGTCGACATCGGGCAGCCAAAGCCGGGTGAAACCGTCGTGGTATCGGCGGCGTCGGGCGCGGTGGGCTCGATCGTCGGTCAGCTCGCGAAAATCAGAGACTGCCGGGCGGTCGGCATCGCCGGTTCGACCGAAAAGTGCCGTTACGCGATCGACGGACTTGGTTTCGACGCGTGCGTCAACTACAAGACGGACGATCTCGTCGCGGCGCTCCGCGCGGCCTGTCCCGCCGGCATCGACGTGTACTTCGAGAACGTGGGGGGTGCGGTACTGGCGGCCGCGCTGCGCTTGATCAATCGTGGCGCGCGCATCCCGCTGTGCGGGATGATTTCGGAGTACAACGCCACGAACCCGCCGCCGGGCCCTAACCTGCGACCGATTCTCGCCAACCGGGCCACGGTTCGCGGGTTCATCGTCAGCGACCACGCCGACCGCATGGGCGCATTCCTGCAGGAGTGTGCGCCGCTGGTGCGAGACGGCCGCCTGCGCTATCGCGAGGATATCGTCGACGGCCTCGAGGCGGCGCCACGCGCGTTGATCGGTCTGTTCGAGGGGCGGAACTTCGGAAAACTGATCGTACGTGTCTCGCCGGAGCCGGGCCACAGGCCGTGAGGCTCGTGAAAACATTGTCTGCGGCACGCCGCTTCAGCCGAGCCCATCCGCTGTTCTCAGCCGTGCCGCTCGGCTGAAGCCTCGCGCTCCATCGTGCGGGTCGCTCGGCTCGACTCTCGCGCTCCATGCGGGCGGCTGGCCCGGGACAAGCCTCGCGCCCGCAACGGGTATCATACCGACCGATGCTGAAGGTCTGTTCGCGCACACATCCGGGTTCAGTGCGCGCGATCAACGAAGACTTCGCCCTGTGGGATCCGGATCTCGGTCTGATCGTGGTTGCCGATGGCATGGGCGGTCACAACGCCGGCGAAGTCGCATCGCGGCTGGCTGTCGACACACTGCAGACGTTTCTGAAGCAGAGCGCGGCGGCCGACAAGATCACGTGGCCGTTCGGCGTCGATCGCAGGCTGTCGTTCGAGGCGAATCGACTCAGCACCGCGGTGAAGATGGCGAACAGCCGCGTCCGCCGCGCCGCCGACGAGCGTGCGGATTACGCGGGCATGGGCACGACGCTCGTCGCGGCGGTCGTGGCGGGATCCCGCGCCACGTATACGGGCGTCGGCGACAGCCGGATCTATGCCTGGCGCGGCGACGAGCTGCAGCAGCTCACTGCCGACGACTCGTGGATCGGCATGCTGCAGAAGGAATCGGGCCTGGGACCGGCCGCGTTCGTCAGGCATCCGATGCGGCACGTCCTCACGAGTGTCATCGGTGTCCGGGCCGAGGTGACCGTCAACGTGCAGGACCTCTCGCTGGCTGATGGGCACACGCTGGTGCTGTGCACCGACGGGTTGCACGGCGCGCTGCCGGATCACCTGATTGCCTCGACGCTCGGAGCTGAACCGGATCTGCAGCGCGCCGCCGACAGGCTCGTCGAAATGGCCGTCGCCAGTGACGGCAACGACAACGTCACGATCATGCTGGCCCGCCATTCCGCCTAGACCACGATGAAGCTCGAAGAGCGGAGTCGGGTCGGCGAGGCGCGCCGTAGCGCAAGCGCGGAGGCGGCAGCCGGATTGGAAGAATCCGCCTCAAGGCGGACGCCACGTGTCTCTGCGGGTTCCGCGAGTTCTGCGTTGATCGTCGTGGCTAGTGTAGACTCCAAACTGTGGAGCCAGCTGTTGGGGATCACATCATCGTTTGACGCCGGCGAAATCCGGCGTCGGCTGCGCGTCAGCGGCCTGCCCGCGATGAAAACGCTGATGCTGATCGCGCTGGCGATTGTGGCGATCGTGGCGGACGGCGCCGCACAGCCGCCGCGGTTCCGCGGCGGCCGCGGGCGGTACACGGCTGATGTGCCGACGGAACTCAAGTACGACGGCGGGTTCAATTTCTGCCGGATCATGTTCCGGACCGCGCCGTACGGCGACGGGGGCAACTGGTCGGTCGACTATCCGCGCGCCGACATCAACCTGACGTTCCGGCTTTCAGAGTTGACGACCACCACGGTCAGCCGCGGCGGGCCCGACGAGTTCAATCACGTCGTCCTGCGACTGACCGATCCCCAGATGTCGAGATGTCCGTTCATCATGATGACGGAGGTGGGTAACACGTATCTCGACGAGGACGAAGCGAAGCATTTGCGGGAGTACCTGCTGCGGGGCGGGTTTCTGTGGGCCGACGACTTCTGGGGCGAGTACGCGTGGCAGGTCTGGGAGAACGAAATCCGCAAGGCGCTCCCGTCGAACGCCTTTCCGATTGTCGATCTTCCGATCGATCACCCGCTGTTCCACACGCTGTACGACGTGCGTCAACTGCCGCAGATCCCGTCAATCAGTTATTTCTTCGGCAGCGGCGGCCGCACGTCGGAGCGGGGACAGGACAGCGCGGTCCCGCACGCGCGCGCCATTTTCGATCCCGGCGGCCACATGATCGTGTTCATCACGCACAATACCGATTTCGGCGACGCGTTCGAGCGGGAAGGCGACAGCCGCGAGTACTTCGAACGCTTCGCCGCCGACGGATACGCCGTCGGCATCAACGTCATCCTCTATGCGCTGACGCACTGAGCGCAGCACCCTCGGCGTCATTTTCGAGCACTCTGGAGCGTCAGTTCTCAGCACGGTTCAGCGTCAGTGCCGAGCACTCTACAGCGTCAGTTCCCAGCACGGTGCAGCGTCAGTGTCCAGCACCCTGCGGCGTCCGTTCCCAGCAGGCCGCGGCGTCAGTTCGTTTTTCGCGGCGGCCGGTAATACAACGCGTCCACCGGCACCTTGCCGCCGATGTAGTCTTGATCCTTGAAGGGATACACCGGCCGCGGCCGCGAGTTGATATAGGCGGCGACGTGCTGGGCGTCGTCGTCGGACAGGCTTCCAGGATCGAGATACGGCATCGTGTAGCGGATAATCCCCGCGAGCGTGTAGACACGCGCCGCGCCCGCGCCGTCGTTCCACGAGTCCGGCCCCCACAGCGGCCCCGCCTTCTTGTCCCCGATCTGGACGCCTTGTCCATCCGCGCCATGGCACGATTGACATCGTTCCAAGTACACCGCCTCGCCTCGCGCGATGTCGAGCCTGGCGACCGGCATGAGTTTGTCGGCGGCAATCGCATTCCGTCCGCGCCACGACGGATTTTCCCCGACGGCGTGGCCGCGCGAGAGCCACGCGACGAACGCCGAGACGGCCAGCACCTCTTTCGACGTCGGCGTCGGCAGATCCTCGGCCCGCCCGCCGTGCATCGAGGCGGGAACGGCGTCCGCCGATCCGGCGCCGTCAGTATCCGACACCGGGCCTGGGGGACGCGCCGGCGCGAGACGGCCGGTCGCGTTTTCGCTCCGAAGAAAGCAGTCGACCACGCGGTCCGCCAGGCTGATCAATCGCGCCGCGCGGTTGTTGTACTCCGGAAACATGCCGGCCACGCCGACGAGCGGCAGCGCCCGCTCGCGCTGGCCCACGTTCAGATGGCAGTTTGCACACGACACCTGCCCGCCGCTGAACCGTGACGCCTCGCGCGGAGTATTCGTGAAAATTCGATAGCCCGAGCGGATCTGCTCACCGAGCGCCGAGTTGTCCAGCGACTTGTCCTCGAGTGGATTCTGTGGCACCTGCCACGCCGTGACCATCGTGGCGGTGGACGGAATGAGCGGTGACGCCTCACGTCTGAGGCGTGAGCACCCGGCGGCGCCGAACGAAAGCGCCAGCAACCCACAGACGATCGAACCCAAGCAGCGACGTGTCATTGCAGTGACAAGCGGCCAATAGCGCGCGCCGTGGCGAAGTACACGGCACCGTCAGGAGCGACGGCCAGCGCCTGCACCGCGTCGTTCTCATTCTGCCGCAACGCTTCGGTTTTCATGAGACGTGTCCGATCGTTCGGATCGATGCGGCCGCGCACGAGCGGTTCGCCCTGGACCGAGGCGATCAGCACGCTGTCGTGAAAGACTGCCAGCGCCGACGGCTCGTCGGGCGGCGGCAGCGCGACGGTGGCCTTCGTGACGCCCCGTTTTCGGCCGTTGATCGATCCCACATCGACCGCGTTTACGTGCGCGTCGCCGCCGGCGGCCGCATCTACCACCCACATGATGCCGGATTCAGTTTCCCAGCCCAGGCCGCGAGGCGAGTGATACGGCTCCGCATTCAGCCTCAGGACTTTGCCATTCGGCGACGCCAGATCGCCGGGCAACCGGGCATCACCACCGGCGTCGAACGCGACGTATAGTTTCGCGTCGGGTCCGAATCGAAGTGCGCCCGCCGGATCGGGTGACGCTGCCGGCACGTCGTCGAGCAGCACGACGCGATCCGCCAGCGTGTCCGCCGCTTCGCGGTAGCGCGCCAGCACGAACGCCAGCGTCCGGCGTCTCGACCTGGCGGTGGAGAGCACGTAGACGAAATGGGTGCGATCGAATTGCGGGTCGACTGCCAGCGCGAGCACCGCACCGGCGCCGTCCGGCGTGCCGGCAGCATCGCCGATGCCGCCCGGCTCGAGCCGGACCTCGAGCGCGGGCTGCGGCAACAACGCTCCGCCGCGCATGACTCGAACGCGCCCGGTTCGGTCCGCAATGAAGAGACGACCGTCAGGCGTAAACGCCAAATCCGAAACCTGCTCCAGTCCTTCCGCGACGAACGATGACTGCGTGTCGCCAGCCGCGCGGCTCACCGCGGCGGCTGCGGGCCCGAACGGCGATGCAGCGCCCTGGATGGGGGCAGGCGTGACGACTCCCACAAATCTGACCTGAAGTCCTTGTGATTTCGCGCTCTCCAGCACAGAACCATCGACAGTGACGAACGCCGCCAGTTCCAGCAGGTGACGGCCGGGTGACATCGACGGCAGACGTGAGCTGCACGCGAAGGTCCCTGCCGTCGACACGGTTGCGCAGGACACGTCGGGCAGGACGGATCGCGTGCCGTCCACGTAAATCGCGTAATGAAACGTTCCCAGCTCTGCGGCGTCCGCAGCGGACTGATCCCAGGCAAGCCGATCGTTGACGCCCACCGTCTGTTCCGGCGACGACCCCATCGACGGAGTCGCAGGGACTGCCGGCTTCTCACTGCACGCGAGCAGCACGAGATTGATGAGCACGATGGACATCCGGCCCACGTGCACTAGGATACTCGCATGAAACGCATCCGTGCCATGGCCCTGGGGTGCCTGTGTGCCTGCACCATATGCGCCGGTCTTGACGCACAGCTTCGAACTCGGGTCCAGGCGACCGGATTCAACAGCCCGACCGCGTTCGTGCCGGATCCCGCCGACAGCGGCGTGCAGTTCGTCGTGCAACAGGACGGACGCATCCGCACGGTTCGGGGAGGGACGACGCTGGCAACCGACCTGCTGGATGTTCGAGGCGACATCGTCTCGGGTGGAGAGCAGGGCCTTCTCGGGCTCGCGTTTCCACCCGACGCGGCGTCGGGGCGGTTGTTCGTCAACTTCACGGACCGCGCCGGCAACACAGTCGTCGCACGATTTCGCCGCTCCAGTGATCCCGTCGTAGCGGACCGCACCTCGCGGTTCGACCTGCGCTGGGGCGGCGCCGCCGGGCCCGCATATATCGTACAGCCCTTTGCCAACCACAATGGCGGAAACCTCGTGTTCGGACCCGATGGCTACTTGTACATCGGTCTCGGTGACGGCGGTGCCGGCGACGACCCCGGTCATCGCGCGCAAAGCCGCTCGGAGTTGCTCGGCAAGATGCTTCGCGTCGACGTCGCGGTCCCCGACACCGATCCGATCGGCTATCGGATCCCGCCTGACAATCCATTCATCGCTGCCGGCGCGCGGCCGGAGATCTGGGCGTTCGGGCTGCGGAATCCATGGCGCTACTCGTTCGACGATCCGTTGCGTGGCGGAACCGGAGCGCTCGTCATCGGCGACGTCGGTCAGAACCGCTGGGAAGAGGTCGACTACGAGCCGGCGAATCGAAGCGGCCGGAATTACGGCTGGCGCAACCGCGAAGGCGCGCACGACAACGTGACGTCGCTGCCGCCGGCCTACGAGCCGCTCATCGGACCAATCCACGAGTACGACCACACCGTCGGCCAGTCGATTACCGGCGGCTATGTGTACCGCGGGAGCGCGCTCGGTTCGGCCTTTCAAGGTCGATACTTCTTCGCCGACTTCATTCAGGGCCGTGTCTGGTCGCTCGGGCTCACGATCGATCCGGGCACGCGCGAGGCCCGGGCCGGGAATCTCGTCGAGCACACGGCCGAACTCGGCGGCTTCTCGACACTCGGAAACGTCAGCTCGTTTGCCGTGGACGCCAGCGGAGAGCTATACATCGTGAGCTATTCGCGCGGCGTGATCCTCAGGCTGCTCGGACCACCGGCCGCACCAACGGCACCCGCCGGGTTGCGGATCATTCATCCGTAATGAACGCTCGCCTAGCCGGTGTTGCGCATGCCAGCGGCTATGCCGTTGACGGTGACAACGAAGGCATGGCGCAGTTGTGGATCGGGCTGGTGTTCGCGCATGCGCCGGAGCACGTCCACTTGCACCAGATTGATCGGATCTACGTACGGGTTCCGGACGTCGATTGAACGCCGGAGCACCGGGTTGTCCTGGAGCAGATCGGTCTGTCCCGTGACGCCGAGCAGCGCCTCGACCGCTTGTGCATAACGGCGGCGCAGGTCTTGTCCAATCGACCGCAACGCCGGCGGCGCGAGTCGATCGTACCCCGCCGCGATTCGCGGATCGGCTTCGGCCAGGGCGATGGCGATGAGCTGGAGCGTTGAGCGGAAGAACGTCCAGCCGTAGTACATCTCGCGCAGCAGCGCGGCCTCTCCGCGCGCGTGTGCCCGCGCGAGCGCTTCGTCGATGCCGAGCCACGACGGCAACAGCAGGCGCGTCTGAATCCAGGCGAACTGCCAGGGGATCGCTCTCAAGCCGCCGACCGCGGCGCTGCTGCCAGGCCGGCGCGCGGGCCGGCTGCCGATGTTGATCGATTCGAGCTCCGGCGCCGGCGTGGCCAGGTGGAAGTACTCCACGAAGGCAGGAGTGTCGTAGACAACTGCCCGGTAGGCCGCGGTTGCGTCCGTGCTGATTCGGTCGAGGCAGGCATGCCACTCCGGCGTCGGCGCGGGAAGCGGTGCGACCATCGCGTCGAGCGTGGCGGTGGTGTACACCTCGAGCGTCCGCACCGCGATGTCGACGAGACCGAACTTCGCTTCGATCGTCTCGCCCTGCTCGGTGATGCGAAGCGATCCGGTCATGGCCTTCGCGGGCTGCGACTGAATGGCCAGGTACGCGGGGCCGCCGCCGCGACCGATGCTGCCGCCGCGGCCGTGGAACAGCGTGACGGCCACGTCGCGTGCCGCGCACGCCGCGACGATTTCCTCCTGCGCGCGATAGAGCGTCCACGCCGCCGCAAATCGTCCTGCCTCTTTCGACGAGTCGGAATACCCGACCATGATTTCCTGGCGTCCCTGGATGCGATCGCGGTACCAGGGAATGGCCAGCAGGTCGCCCATTGTTGCCGCGGCCCGGTGCAAGTCGGCGCGGGTCTCGAACAGGGGCACCACACGCTGGCGATGACGCTGAGCCGCAACCCGCTGGAGCAGTTCGACAGCGAGCACGTCGGACGGCGCGCTCGCCATCGTGATGACGTAGGCGCCCAGCGACTCGGGATGCAGCTGCGCCGCCATCTGGAACGTCTCGATCACGTCGCGCTGTTCATCCGAGGCGGTCGCCAGCGGCAGCGGCTCCGCGACGCGCTCGCCGGCGGTGAGCTGCCGGAGAAGCAGTGCCTGGCGATCCGATTCCGACGCATCGCCGTATGCGCCCCACCCGCGCGTCCGGGCGATCCATGCGACCGCATCCGCGTGGCGCGACGCTTCCTGTCGAATGTCCAGTCGCGCGAGCGTGACGCCGAACACGGCCACCCGCCGCAGCAGGTCGGTGAGCCGGCCGGCGGCGATCAAGTGGTTGCCGGTCGAGTCGAGCGAGCGGTAGCACAGCTGGAGCGGCTCGGCGAGATCCGCGGCCTCGAAGTACGGCTTCGCCGCCGCCGCGGCCGGTGGTTCGTGCCTCAACGCGGCTTCGGCCCACGCGCGCGTGGCCGTCAGTCGATCGCGCACCTGCGCGAGCAACGCGCGGTACGGCTCGCGCGCGCCTCCAGCGCGATCGCGCAGCTCGCCCGTGGCGGTGGTCAGGGACAGGTCGTCGCGCAGCGCCTGCACTTCGCGAAGGTACAAATCGGCCGCCACCCATCGCGCCAGCCACGCCGCCTGCCGTGTCACCTCGGGAGTGACGGCTCGATTGCCGTCGCGATCGCCGCCAATCCACGAGCCGAAGGCGATCGGAGCGGCGCCGAGCGGCAGCGGCGTGCCGGTGGTGGCGACGAGCGCACGATCGAGCGCGCGCAGGTAGACGGGCACGGCGTCCCAGAGACTCTCCTCGAACACGACCAGCCCGGCGCGCACTTCATCGAGCGGCGACACCGGGTCGTGCCGGACTTCGTCGGTCTGCCAGGCGAGTGCAATCTCGCGCTGGAGCGCCTCGGTTGCGTCGTGTCGCGCGGGCGGCGTCAGATCGGATCGGTCGAGCACGTCGAGCAGGCGTGCGATCCGGTGGTGCTTCTGCAGCAGCGTGCGCCGGACGATTTCGGTTGGATGCGCCGTCAGCACCAGCTCGATGTGGATGGAGGCCGCGGCGCGCGCGAGCGCGGCGGCATCGAATCCGGCCGCGCGCAGCCGCCCCAGCGTCTCGAGGCTCGATCCGCGTTGCGGCCGTCCCTCGGGCTCGCGTGCGTGATCGCGCCGCCGGCGGACGCGATGGTGCTGCTCGGCGATGTTCGCGAGGCTCAGAAAATGGGCGAAGGCGCGAGCGACACGAAGCGCCACGGTTTCCGGCAACGCGCGCATCAGATCGGCGAGCTCGTCGAACGCACGATCGTCGCCGGCATGGGCGCGCTTGGAGAGTGCGCGGACCCGCTCGACGCGATCGAACAGCTCGGGGCCGTCGTGAACTTTCAACACCTGCCCCAGCAGATCGCCGAGCTGCCGGACGTCGTCTCGGAGCGGCTGATGCCAATCGGTCATGATCTGGAGGCTTGCGGCCCGTGGTGAAGAGTCGTCCTCGGCCAGACAGACAGAACGCCGGATAGCCAGATCATCTGGCCGCCAGTTCCACCGGCTCTTCGAC
>QHWF01000369.1 GCA_003222455.1 Acidobacteriota bacterium | reverse complement strand
AGATCGGTTCGGTACTGGAATAGGTGCGCACCACCTTCCCGCTCGCATCGAGAATCTCGAGCTGCACGGGACCACTGGCGTCCTTCGCGAGGTAGTAGTCGATCAGCGCACCTGGTGGCGCGCTCTCTCCGGCCGGGAGCTCCGGCGGCCACGGCGTGGGTTCGTTGACGCCGAAGCGCACGCGCACCGCCGGTCCCGGCTTGAACAGGTAGGGCTCGTTCTTCGCCAGTGCAGCCTTCGCGGCTGCGACCTGACGGAGCGGCGTCACATTGTCGAGAATCCAGAAGCCGCGCCCATGCGTGCCGGCAATCAGATCGGCGCAGCGGCACTTCGCGTCGTCCTTGATCTGCAGATCGCGAACTGAGATGGCCGGCAGATTGTGCCGCAGCGACTGCCAGTGATCGCCATCGTCGAACGAGACCCACACCTGCGTATCGGTCCCGGCAAACAACAACCCCGGCTGCCGTGGGTCTTCACGAATCGTGTTGGCAACGGCGTCGGCGGCAATCCCCGTATTGATTTCCGTCCACGCCTTGCCGCCATCGCGCGTGCGATAGAAGTGCGGCTTGATCTCGTCGAGGCGCAGCGTGTTGGCGGCGGCGTAGGCGACGAGCGGGTCGAAGTGCCCCGCCTCGATATTGAAGATGCGCGTCCAGGGCTTGATCGACGACGGCGTGACGTTGGTCCACACGATCCCGCCGTCACGCGTCATCTGGATATTGCCGTCGTCGGTGCCCGCCCACAGAATGGCGGGCGAGCGCGGGCTCGGGCTGAGCGCGGTGATGCTGCCCATCGGGCCCGGCTTCACGGTGCTCGCGTACTTGCCCGCGTTGGCTGGCAACTCCCACATCGCGCGCGTCAGATCGGGCGAGATCCGCGACCACGAGTGGCCGTGATCGATGCTCTTCCACACCACGTTGGACGCGTAGTACATCGTGCGCCCGTCAACCGGCGAAAAGTGGAGCGGCATGGTCCGCACGTTGCGGTTCATCGCGCCGCCGCCGGGCAGGGTTCCCGACATGTCGGGCCCCACAAGCGCCGTCTGTCCCGTGCGCCGGTCGTAGCGCGACACGTTCGTGCGCTGGCTGCCGAAGACCAGATCGGGGTTGGCCGGGTCCGGCGCGGCCATGCCGTATTCCTGGATGTTCACGGGGTGCCAGTCGTGGAACGTGATGCGCCCGTCATCCGATCGGCTTTGCACGCACGCGCTGCCTGAGTCCTGTTGTCCCGAGCAGACGCGATAGGGAAACGCGTTGTCGGTGGTGACGTGGTACATCGCCGCGGTGTTCTGGTTGTACCAGTTGCTCCAACTTCGTCCACGATTCGCGGAGACCACCGCTCCCTGATCGGAGACGGCGAAAATGATCTGCGTGTCGTTCGGATTGATCCAGATGCGCTGGTAGTCGTCCCCACCCGGAGCGCCACGCACGGCGCTCCATGTGAGTCCCCCATCGAGCGTCCGCCACATCACGGTCGACGCGGTGTAGACGACGAGCGGATCCTTGGGATCGACGGTCATGGTCGGCAGGTCGCCGCCGCCGAGGCGTGCGAGCGGCCGCATGTCCTGCGCCAATCCAGAAGGCGCGCCCGGGCTGCGAATCGGCTGGAACCAATGCGCGCCGCCGTCGGTGGACTTGTAGAAGCCGATCGGTCCCTGTCCGGGCGCGATGGTGGCGTAGAGGATGTTCGGATTGCTCGGTGCGATGGCGACGTTCGCCTGCAGGACGGCCGGAAGTCCCTCCCCGAGCTGGGTCCAGGTCGTGCCGCCGTCGGCCGACTTGAAGATCCCCATCCCGGCGTTTCCGAATCCCTGGCCCTCGACAAAGCTCTGCTGCTGGGACCAGAGCGTCGCGTAGAGGACATTGGGGTTGCTCGAGTCGAGCAGCACTTCGTTGGCGCTGGTGTAGTCGTCTTTGAACAGCACCTTCTCGAACGTGCGTCCGCCATCGGTGGAGCGAAACACACCGCGCTCGGGGTTGGGGCCGTACGGGTGCCCCAGGACGGCGACGAAGAGCCGATCGGCGTTGCCCGGATCCACGGCGATGGCCGCGATCATCTGGCTGTCGCGCAACCCGAGATGTTGCCACGTGCGCCCGGCGTCAGTGGACTTGTACATCCCGTCACCGATGGCCAGGTCGGGACGGATGATACCGGCGCCGGTCCCCACGTAGATGACGCTGGGGTTCGACGGGGCGACGGCGATCGCGCCGATCGAGCCGGTCGATTGGTCATCGAACAGCGGAACCCAGTTGGCGCCGAAGTCGGTGGATCGCCAGAGGCCTCCGTTGTCGAAGCCGGCGTAGAAGGTATTCGGCTGGCTGGCGACGCCAGCCAGCGCACGGGCGCGTCCGGCACGAGTCGGGCCGATATCGCGCCAGCGCATCTCGCGGAACGAGAGGTCCTGGGCGGCGGCGGTCGTCAAGCCGGTACCCACGAGGGCAGCGAGAAGCATAAGGGCGCGCATGAAGGGGGAGTATGCCCGATCTTGTGAAGGCGCAGGTGTCGGGGTATCCTCAGGTTCCGAATTTCGTACTGTTCGACTAGGAGTTCGTCCGAGTAATCCCTGAACGAACTCCTAGGAGCGTGTTCATGTTACTCACGCTCCTAGGCGGCAGGTTCCGCCGCCAGAGTTGACTCCAGCTAGATTTCGTCCTGCGACCAGGCTCGTACCCAGGTCAAATTTGAGGGAGGAATCATGACGGGTGGAACGGTTCCAGACCACCGGGGGGTGGGCAGGTCTCGCGCGCGACTCTCGAGGATCGCGCTCCAAGTCATTCCGCTCGCCGCGTTGGTGGGCGCCGCGCGGATATTCGCCACCGTCGGCGGCGGACCGGACTGGGGAATGATCGGCAACGATTCGACCAACAGCCGCAATCAGCCGTTCGAGCGCACGATCGAACCGGCGAACGCGAGTCGCCTGGCGGTGAAGTGGGTGGCGGCGACTGCGGGCGACGTCTCGGCGACGCCGGCGGTCGTGAACGGAGCGGTGTACTTCGGAGACTTTGGCGGCATGCTCTGGAAACTCGATGCCGCGACCGGGCAGGTGATCTGGTCTCATCTGGTATCGGACTATACCGGGATCGCTGGCGACATCGTGCGCACGAGTCCGTCGCTTGCCGGCAACACGCTCGTGGTCGGCGATCTCAGGCACCCTGACATGCTGGGGATCGACGCGCAGACCGGGGATCTTCGCTGGATCACGCAGGTGCATCCGGACCCGAAAGGGATCATGACCGGATCGCCCGTTCTTGCCGGGGACACGATCTACACCGGCGTGTCCGCTTCCGGGGCGTCCGGGCCCGGTGCCACCTTTCGCGGCGCGATCGTTGCTCTCAACGCGCAGACGGGTCGCATCCTGTGGCGGAGGTACTCGCTTCCGGACAACGGCGGCATCCCAGGCGGCTACGCAGGCGCCACGATGTTTTCTCCTCCTGCCGTCGATCTGCCGGCTGGCCTCGTCTACGGCACGTTCGGCCAGCCCTACACGGAACCAGCGAGCGTCACGGCGTGCCACGCGGCTTACGGCGGCTTCACCGAATCGTGCGAGCAGCCAGGATCGTTCTTGAAGTCCGTCGTCGCCTTCGACCTGCAGACGGGCGCGCCGCGGTGGTCGTACAGAGTGCAGGGCCACGGTCCGTGGCTGCAGGCGTGCGGCGGTCTCCCGCTCACGGTGACGTGGTGCGCTCCGGAGTGGGACGGCGAGAAATGGGACCTTGGCGGCTCGGGGGTGAACGTCATGCGGCTGCGATTGGACGGACACTGGCGCGCCGTCGTCGGTATTGGCGCGAAGAGCGGCGTCTACACGCTCCTCGATGCGAAGACTGGAGAGTTCATCTGGAACACCCTCGTCGGTCCCGGCGGCGACCAGGGGGGCATGGAGTGGGGCACGGCGTTCGACGGCAATCGGATCTACGCCTCGATTACGAACCATCATCACATTCCGTACGAGCTGACGGAGAACGGCGTCATCACGAACACTACCGTCACGGGCGGTTCATGGGCGGCGCTCGATCCGATAACGGGAACTATCCTCTGGCAGACCGCTGATCCTCAGGTCGAAACCCTGCCCGGCGTCGGGGTTGTCGGAGTGTGGGATCTGGCCCCGGTGACGGTTGCGAACGGCGTCGTCTACGCCGCGTCGATGGCCAAGCTCGCCAGCCAGAATCAGATGTTCGCGCTGGATGCAGCGTCGGGCGACGTTCTGTGGCAGTTCGGCGCGGGGAGCTCGGTCAATTCAGGCGCGGCCGTCGTCAACGGCACGGTCTATTGGGGCTCGGGTTACTCCCGATCCGGTGTGGAAGGCAGCGGAAACAAACAGCTGTACGCGTTCAGCATCGACGGCCGTTAACAGCCCGTGGTGAAAGTCCAGCGTCGCACCGAGGACGGCGAGGCGCCCCGATGATCCACCCCACGGCGCACAGTCCGCGCCGTGGGGACCCCGGCGGAGTGGCGCGACGACCGAGCATATCGGGAATATGTGAGGGAGGAGCAACGCAGTCAGCCCGGGGCCCCCAACGCGCGTTTCCCAGCGCGTTGGGGTGGAGCGGGGATGCATCGCCGGCCGAATGCAGCTGGAGTTTCACCACGGGCTGTTAGCACCAGATTGCCTGGATCGGACATCCGTGCGATACGCGCCCGAAGATTGGAAGCCGGCCTTTTCGCTCGTAGAATTGCTCATTCGGCTGCCGGGCGGGCGCTGACACACATGGCGGCGGGCGAGACGGCGAGGATCGAGGCGTTCAGCGACGGAGTGTTCGC
>QHWF01000368.1 GCA_003222455.1 Acidobacteriota bacterium | reverse complement strand
GATCACGCGCAGCGAGGTGTCCACGTACTCGAGCTCTTCGCTCGCCAGCCCGAGGCTGATGTAGTCCATCCCCGCCCCGCCATATTCCTGCGGGACGGAGATGCCGAGCAACCCCAGCCTCGCCATGCCGCCCAGTATCCGATCCCGAGCGAAATGATGAGTGCGATCGTTCTCGCGGACATAAGGAGCCACCTCGCGACTCCCCCATTCGCGTACCGACTGCTCCAGCAGCCGTTGTTCGTCTGTGAATTCGAAATCAATCATGAGATTACGTCGCGTAAGTCAGGTCGGTCGGGTGGGTCTGGTCGGTCAAACCACCTACCTGACCTCCCCGACCCACGCGACTCACCCGACTCACCCGACTCACCCGACCAAAAGCGTATCACGCGCCGCGGGCGATCTGCACGGACGCGCCGCGTCCCAAACCGAGCTCCGCCGACGCGCTCGTCCCGTTGGCGGCAATCTCCAGATGATCCGAGCTGCCAAAGAGCGCGCAGATATCGCCGGGCGACGCATCGGCGTAGGTCGAGATGACTTTCGACACCTGAAACGTCCCGACACGGATGTCGAGCGGGCCGCTCGACAGCTTGTCGAACGTTCGTCGATCGATGTTCGTGATCAGGTTCCCGAAATGATCGACAAGCAGCACCTCGCCGACCACGTGATCGGCGTCGACGGTCGGCTGGGGAATGTCGAGGCGATGGATCGCATTGGCCGATCGGCCGAGGGCGCTGAGCTCGATGCCCTTGGCCAGCCACGCCGCTGCCGGCGCAAAGCGATCGCGGCCCTCGAACGTCCGGCTCACCGTGGGCCGCGCATAGCGCCGTTCGCTCAGCTCGACGATCTTTTTCGGCGCATGTTCGTCGAGCACCGCGGTCAACACGCCGTTGTCGGGCGCGACGAACTTGAAGTCGCCGGCTTCGGCGGCGATGCCCCGGCGCGCGGATCCCACGCCCGGATCCACGACGACGAGGAAGATGGTCCCGGCCGGAAAGTACTTGTAGGCGGCGGCCAGCTCGAGCGCTCCAGCCAGCACGTCGTGCGCCGGCACCTCATGTGTGATGTCGACGAGGGTGACGTCGGGACAAATGCCAAGCGCAACGCCCTTCATCGTGCCGGCATAGTGGTCGCGTGCGCCGAAGTCGGTCAGCATCGCGATCACGGGCCTCGCCATGGCTCTATTTATATTGCAGATTCATGTGGATTCGGTAGGCAGGTAGGCCGGTTTCCGAAAGAGGATCTCGCGCAGGTTGTTCTGCAGCAGAAACGAATCGGTCACGCGCAAGCCTGAAAACAGCCGGATGATGTCGCGATTGAGCAGAATCGGCTGGCGGCTGCGGCCCGCTTCATACGACCGGTGCTTCAGATTCACTTCGTCGACGATGACGTACTTCGTGTAGCGCGTGTCGCGCGGCGGCGTGTTGGCGAAGAAGGCGAGCAGCGCGCCGTCGGGACGCAGCACCCGCGTGAGCTCGTGCGCGAGCTCGTGCGCCGCCGGCCTGTCCATGTAGTCGATCAGATCCCAGCAGAGAATGCCGTCCACACTGCCGCTCTCCTGCGGGAACCGTTTCTTGAGAAACGCCGGCAGCTCGTCGAGCACTCCCGTGCGGAGATGCCGGCTCAGATCGGCGAAGATGTCTTCGACGAAAATCTTGCAGCCAAGCTGCTCACCGAAGAAGCTCACATTGCTACCGACGACCGGACCGAGATCGAGCAGGACCGGCGACTCGCGCGCCGTGAGACTCGTCAGGAACTTGCGCAGCGCTTTCGTGGCGAAGATGGGATCTTCAGCGGACACCGACGGACTGGCCGGTACGTCGGATTCATTGCGACGCGGCGCGAGACGATCGAGGAGGCCCACAGGACTGTCAATTCTCAACTCTCAACCGGCAACTCTGAACGCTCAGATCGGCGATTCGAGCGTTGAGACTTGAGACTTGCTGATCAGGCGCCGACGCGCTGCGGCTGCGCCTGAGGTTTCGGCTCCGCGGGTTTGGCCGGCTGGCCAGGGCCACCTTTCCGCTGCATATCCACGCTGCCGCGGAAGTGCGCGCCCTCGGCAATCGCCACGCGCGGCGCGATGATGTCGCCGTCCACGGAGCCGTTGTCGCGGATGTCCACTTTGTCGCTGGCCGTAACGTTGCCGGTGACTTCCCCAAGCACGATCACGGACTTTGCGAACACCTGAGCTTTGATCCGCCCGTTGGCACCGATCGTCAGCACGTTTTCCTTCAGCTGGATGGTTCCCTCCACGTGCCCTTCGATCGTCAGGTCCTCGCTCCCATTCAACTCGCCCTTGATGACCACCGACTTGCCAATATTCACGATATCCTTCTCCATCTGATGGCTCGTCTCTGGA
Organism: Acidobacteriota bacterium; assembly: GCA_003222455.1. Classification (GTDB taxonomy): domain Bacteria; phylum Acidobacteriota; class Vicinamibacteria; order Vicinamibacterales; family CAVVIG01; genus QHWF01. The sequence continues at coordinate 4,260 of QHWF01000368.1, read as the reverse complement.
CGAGGACCGGAAACCGCCGCCGCGACCGGGGCGGGTGGCTGTGGGGCAGCCGGTGGTTGACTCGCGGGTCGAACCGCTTCATCGCGTTTCCACATGTATTCCTCCGCCCGTCCTCGGGCCAGGGCGTTAGCAGGACTAGCCGCTAGGGTATCTGACGTCGCTGTGCGTGCCGGGTGGACGTCCGATCAGTATAAAAGAGCGGCAAAATCTTGTCTAGTCCTTTCGTTTCCGCGACTTAGCGGGATGGTAGAATGAATGGTTCACCATGCGTGTCTATTTTGATTACAACGCCACCACCCCTCCCGCCCCTGAAGTGACCGAGGCGGTTGTCCGCGTCACGCGCGACACCTTCGGCAACGCGTCGAGCGTGCACCACTTCGGGCAGCAGGCAAAGGCGGCCATCGACGAGGCCCGATCCGCGGTCGCATCGCTGATCAACGCCGATCCGTCGGAGCTGGTCTTCACCGGCGGCGGCACGGAGGCCGATAACTTCGCGGTGCGAGGCGCGGCCGATGCCCTGGAGGCAACCGGACGCAAGCAAATCATCGCCAGCGCCATCGAGCACGAAGCGGTGCTGAACACGTTGCGCGCCCTGGCCCGTCGCGGCTGGCGCACAACCCTCCTTCCGGTCGACGAATCCGGCATCGTCGCGCCCGATCGCCTGCGGGAGGCGATCACCGCCGACACGGCCATCGTGTCGGTGATGCACGCGAACAACGAGATCGGGACGATTCAACCGGTTCGCGAGCTCGCCGCGATCGCCCACGAGCACGGCGCCCTGATGCACACCGACGCGGTGCAGTCGGCGGGCAAAATTGCGATTGACGTGCGGGCGCTTGGCGTCGACCTGCTGTCGTTGTCGGCGCACAAGTTCAATGGGCCCAAAGGCGCCGGCGCGCTGTGGATCAAGCGAGGCACACGGATTCAACCGATTCTCACCGGCGGCAAGCACGAACGGAATCGCCGGGCAGGCACCGAGAACGTGCCGGCGATTGCCGGCCTGGGCGTCGCCGCGCGGCTGGCGGCGGGAAAGCTGGCCGATCAGGACGCGCGGGTCGGCGCGCTGCGCGACCGGCTCGAAGAGGGGATCCTGCGGGGCGTACCGGGAACGGTGGTGAACGGCGCGCGCACGTCCCGTGTGCCGAACACCACGAATATCAGTTTCGATCACGTCGAAGCCGAGAGCCTGCTCATTGCGCTCGACCTCGATGGCGTGGCCGTTTCGACAGGGTCCGCGTGCTCGTCGGGATCGCTCGAGCCGTCACACGTGCTGCGCGCGATGGGACTGCCGGCGCACCGGACGCAGAACTCGCTGCGATTCAGTCTGGGACGGTTCTCGACCGACGAGGAAGTGGATCGCGTGGTGGAGATTCTGCCGCGGCTGGTGGAGAAGCTGCGGGCACTGACGCGGAACGGGAGAAATTTGGAATTGGGAATTCGGAATTAGGAATTCGTTCCAATCCGGACTTGCATTCCAAATTCCAAATTCCTAATTCCAAATTCCTAATTCCAAATTCCCATGCGCATTGTCGTAGCCATGTCGGGCGGCGTCGATTCCTCGGTGGCCGCAGCTCTGCTCGCCGATCAGGGCCACGACATTATCGGTCTGTCGATGCAGCTCTACGACCAGGCCGGCGGCGAGGCGTCGTTCGGCAGCTGCTGTTCGCTCGACGATCTGCACGACGCCCGGCGCGTGGCGGCGGCCCTCAACATTCCGCATTACATCGTGAACTTCGAGCGACAGTTTCACGAGCACGTCGTCTCGAACTTTGTGCGTGAGTATACAGCGGGGCGAACACCGCTGCCGTGCGCTCACTGCAACAGCGACCTGAAGTTCGCGACCTTGCTGGAGCGAGCGCAGGGTCTTGGCGCCGATGCGGTCGCCACCGGCCATTACGCCCGGGTCGAGCGGGATGCGGCATCTGGCCGCTACTCGCTGCGACGCGGAGCTGATGCGGCCAAGGACCAGTCATATTTCCTCTTTTCACTGACGCAGCAGCAGCTGGCGTGTGCCGTCTTTCCGGTCGGCGACCGGCCGAAGCATTCGGTGCGCGAGTACGCGCGACAGCGCCAACTGCCGGTGGCGAACAAGCCGGACAGCCAGGAGATCTGTTTCATTCCCGATCACGATTACGCGGCGTTCCTCGATCGGCAGGCGTCCGGCACGACCCGTGGCGGCGCCATCGTCGACGAGCACGGTCACGTGCTCGGCGGCCATCAGGGGATCCACCGCTTCACGGTCGGTCAGCGCAAGGGGCTGGGCGTGAGGGCGTCGACCAGCGGCGCGCCGATGTACGTCCTCGCGCTTCGCCCCTCGGAGCGCCAGGTGGTGGTTGGCCCGAAGGCCGCGCTCGAGCGGACGATGCTGCGTGCGTCAGGTGTGAACTGGATTATCGATCGGCCGAGCAGCCCGATTCGCGCCGCCGCGCAGATTCGTCATCGGCACCAGCCGGCTCCGGCGGCGATTCAGTCGATTGACGACGGCCGTGCCGAGATCGTGTTCGACGCGCCGCAAATTGCGATCACACCAGGGCAGGCGGTTGTGTTCTACGTTGAGGATCTGGTCGTGGGAGGAGGATGGATCGACTGAAGAAATTCAGAATTCGGAATTTGGAATTCGTGTCGCTAATTCCTGATTCCTAATTCCGAGGGCACGCTGGCCAGGTGTTCCGGAACGTTGTCCAGATAGCGCTCGGCGTCGATCGCCGCCATGCAACCCGAACCCGCCGCCGTGACCGCCTGCCTGTAGACGTGGTCCTGAACGTCTCCGGATGCGAAGACGCCCGGCACACTCGTCTTCGATCCGTCGTGAGTGACGATGTATCCGTTCGCGTCCATCTCGAGCTGACCGCGGAAGAGCGACGTATTCGGCGTGTGACCAATCGCCACGAACACGCCTGTGACCGGCACCTCGCTCTGAACGCCGGTCTTGTTGTTGTGGACGAGCATCGACGTCACTTCGCCGCGCCCGGTGTCTTTGATCTCGTCAACCTCGGAGTTCAACATCCAGGCAATCTTCGGGTTGGCGCGCGCCCTGTCCTGCATGATCTTCGAGGCCCGCAGGACGTCGCGCCGATGGACCAGCGTCACCTTGTCGGCGAACTTCGTGAGGAACACCGCTTCTTCCATCGCCGAATCGCCGCCGCCGACGACCGCGATGCAATATCCTGTCCGCGGAAAAAATAGCCGTCACAGGTTGCGCACGTTGACACGCCGCGGCCCATGAGGCCGCGTTCGGACGGCAGGCCGAGCAGACGCGCCGACGCGCCGGTCGCGATAATCAGTGCCTTGCAATGGTACTCGGCGTCCGATGTCCGGACCGCGATCGGCGAGGCGCAGACGTCGACCGACGTGACGTTGCCATGCACGATCGTCGTGCCGAATCTCTCGGCCTGAGCGCGCATCTCGAGGATCAGCGCGGGGCCCATGATGCCGTCGCGGAAGCCCGGATAATTTTCGACGAGCGTCGTCAGGGTCAACTGCCCGCCGGCTTCGAGCCCTTCGATGAGGAGCGGGCGCAGATTCCCACGGGCCGCGTAAAGGGCAGCTGTCAGACCGGCCGGACCGGAGCCGATGATGATGACGTTATGAGGTGATGGCATCGGGTAATCTGGTAATCGGGTGATCTGGTAACTGGATTACCAGATTCAATACTCAGATGTGTTTGTCGATGACCTGTTTGAGATAGTCTTTCTGGGCCAGACCGACGACCGACTCCACGACCTGCCCGCCTTTGAACAGCAACAGGGTCGGAATGCCGCGCCTTGCCGTCGTACTCCGTGGCGAGCGCATCGATGGTCGGCGCAATCCGCTTGCACGGGCCACACCACTCGGCCCAGAAATCCACCAGCACCGGGCCTCCCGACTTGATGACGGTCTCGTCGAAATTCCCGTCCGTAAACGTCTGCACGTTGTCGCCAGCCATCGTCTCTCCCCAGATTTCCGATTACGAATTCCAAATTCCCTAGAGAACGTCACGATCGAACGCAGAGGTCGCAAAGGACGCAAAGTAAGAACCCATTTCCTTGCGGCCTTCGCGGCCTTTGCGTTCAACGGCGCCTTCCGTTCGTTAGACAGCGGCGCTAACCGCGCACGGGCTCCGTCGACATCCCCTCCTCGCGGGCAGGCCGATAGGGGCGTCCAGCCCGTTCCAAGGCCCTCCTGTATATTTTGACGTACTCGCGAGCTGAACGGTCCCACGAATGATCTTCGCACATGCCCGCGAGCTGAAGCGCCCGCCAGGTGCGCGGGTTCTCGTAC
>QHWF01000367.1 GCA_003222455.1 Acidobacteriota bacterium | reverse complement strand
CCAGACCCCAAGCCCCGCCCCCGCGGCCGACCTCGAAGCGACGCTTCAAAGCAAGCCGTTCTCCGGGCGGCTTACCGTCTGCTGAAGAAACGGGGGATTGCGTCAGTATCGGCGCAGGAATTGGCCAGGCAGGCCGGCGTGAGCACCGCCACTCTGTATCGTTGGTGGAAGAGCAAGGAGGCGGTCATGCTCGACGCATTCCTGGCGCGGGTGAAGCCGGCGCTGGCGCCACCGCTTGAGGGATCGCCGCTCGAACGGCTGCATCAGAGTGTGGTTCGCGGCGCGGCGTGGCTTCATTCGAAGGAGGCACCCGTCGCCGTCCGCCTGATCAGTGATGTTCAGGCAGATCCCGTGCTTCGGCGACTCTTCCTCGAACGTTTCTATCTGCCGCGACGAGCCATGAATGTAGACCTGGTCCAACAGGCCATCGCGGCCGGAGAACTGCCTCGGGACACCGACGCCGACCTGCTCATTGACGCGCTGACAGGACCACTATATTTTCGGCGAATCATTGGCCATGCGCCGGTGAGTGAGGCCTTTGCGAATGAGCTCGCCTCGCGTGTCCTCCAGGCATTTAGACGGCCGGTTGGTCTCTGAGCGAGGAACCCACAGCACAGCGACCGGAGACTCCCCCGTCGACGCGAACGCGCACAACGCGCCGCTCCTCGATCCTCATCCCATCCGGCTGGTGAACTGGTTCTGGTCGAAATAGTCGCGCCACGCGTTTATCTTGCCGTCACTGACCTCGAAGGTCCCCATGACCTGCAGCTGGAACGACTTGCCAGGGAGCCTGAAGACGTCCACCCGCTCGGTCATCACGATCGGACCATTGGCTGCGATGTTGATGACGCGGAAGTCGATACTCTCGATGCCTGGCGCGCCAGGCCGGATGAACGAGGAGATCGTCTTAGCGATGGCCTCCCTGCCAGTGACCGGCGCCAGCGGGATGTTGTGGTAAACGGCATCGTCGGTGAAAAATGCGGCCAGTTGGCCGGCCCCGACATTGTCGGACCACGCCGCGCAGAACCTGCGCACTACCTCGATCGGGCTCTCCATCTGACTCCTCCTGCGGTCGATCTTACGCCGCCAACGTCGCCGACTTCGACGGCAACCGTCTTGAGTCCGTCCACAAGGCGTGGAACCCCAAGCACTCATAGTCGTGTCGTCGATTTAAATCGGCGTCAGAATGAAGCCGCGGTTCGCTGACCCGAGGGCCGGATCCGTTTCCGCGATATTCGACGTGCGAGCGCCGTAAACGCGCTCACCTCTCGCCAATCCTCGAACTTCTTGAAGCAGCCGTTCTTCCGCGGCTTTCGACTCGATCGGATTGCGTCAGGTGGATGGGTGCGGACTCGGACAGTCAATCCGGCGCGACGGCAGCGACATTCGTCGCGTCCTGGAACTGTCCTCGCGATTGTCCCTGAGACGAGCCAAAACAGCGCTTCCAGAGCCAACGCGAGCCAACTCGCTCAATCTTGGAAGTGGAAGAAGGTGAAGAATTTACGAGGAAAATCTGAGGTAGTCGAGAGGCAGGATTCCGTTTAGCAAACCGTCACGTTCCCGGGCGGCGCGGGATCACCCCTCGTCACGACGCATCACGCCGCGGGCCGCCAAAGCTGCAGATAATGTAGGCCGGGCGCCCCCGCAAAGCCCAACAATTCACGAAACCCGCCGATTCCGACGGGTTTTTTGCGTACGCCTGCTTTCGGGGCTGATCGCTGGTTGCGGATTGTCACCACAGTTGAGTTGCGTCAAAACAACACTGAGAGCAAGGCGGATCGCGCGTCGCTCGGTGCTGCTGCAGCCAAGCGCGACACGAGGAGCCCCCAGAAGAACGAACGCTCGATGCGTGGAACATCAGAGTCCTCGGTTCGCGGACGCCAGCGGTGACGCGAAGCCGCCGAAGAACGGGATTACCATGGTATTCCTCGGAGGAATAGTCCGATGGATCGCTTCATGGCCATGGAAACCTTCATCAGCGTGATCGAGACCGGCTCGTTCTCGGGTGGTGCGCGTCGCATGAAGGTGGGGCAGCCTGCCGTCTCGAAGACCATCGCCCAACTCGAGGCCAAGCTCGCTGTCCGGCTGTTCGTTCGCACGACACGCGGCCTGACGCCCACGGAAGCCGGCCAGCGGTTCTATGAACGAGCGAAGCACGCGATCGAAGCGGCCGAAGAGGCCGAGCTCCAAGCCCGTGGGGCGGGCGCCAGTTTGTCGGGCACGCTCCGCGTGTACGCGGGCGTCACATTTGCCAGGCTTCACATCGTGCCTGCGATCCCGGAGTTTCTCGCCGAGCACCCAGAACTGCGTCTTGATGTCGTACTAGACGATCGCAAAGTCGATCTGCTGCAGGAAGGCATCGACGTGGCGCTGCGTATGGGCAGAGTTAAGGACTCGGGCGCAATGACCGCGCGGAAGATCGCCGAAAGTCCGCGCCTCGTGCTCGGGACGCCACCTTACTTTGCCACGTCAGGTGTTCCTGCCACACCCGCCGACTTACGCACGCATCAGAGCGTCATCTACGATCAACGGGGCGTTGGGGGAACGGACTGGACGTTCAGGCGCGGTGGCGCAGAAGTGGACGTGACGGTTACCGGCAGGTTGCACATCAGTGCGGCCGAGGGCGTGCGCGCCGCTGTCCTTGCTCATGCCGGATTCGCGATCGCATCTCAATGGATGTTCGCACCAGAGCTGAAGAGCGGCGCTGTCAAGGCGGTGCTGACCGAATGGACGCTACCGCCGATCGGGCTCTGGGCAGTGTTCCCTGCGGGTCGAATGGCGAGCGCGAAGGCCAGAGCGTTCGTCATGTTCGTTGAAGAGACGCTTCGCCGTGCCGCAACACCAAGCCAGAAAAGGATCGCGCGGCGCTCCGCGACGAGGTCCTGATTCCCTGCCCCGCTCGCGCTCGTTCATTCCGAGCGGGAATGACAACTATTGCCGTCAGCCGTCTACACCGACGCCTTTGGTTCTGACACCATTCTTCACAGGTCGCGGGAAGGAATGCCTCACGCCTCTGCTTGGCACCTTCGCGTGATGAAGGAGGAAGTCATGGCTCTCCAAGACAGACTCGACGCATTCAGGGCGGACTTCGAAGCCGGGAAGCCGCCCTACAACGCACCGGCATGGATCCACGAACCCATGCATCGTGCGACCAAGGAACTGATCGACTCCGGCGGCGCCGAACGCGCGCTGACGGTCGGAGACACCGCACCTCTGTTCACGCTGAAGGATGCAGATGGTCACGAGGTGTCATCGGCGGACCTTCTTGCGCGGGGTCCGCTGATCGTCTCGTTCTATCGCGGCATCTGGTGCCCGTACTGCAATATGGATCTGCAGGCGCTCGAAGCCGCTATTCCGCAATTTCAGAAGCTTGGCGCGAGCCTCGTGGCGATCTCGCCACAGACGCCACCCAACAGCCGACGCTCACAACGCGAGAACAACCTCCATTTTCCGATCTTGTCCGACTCGGGAAACAAGGTGGCGGCTGCCTTCGGATTGCGATTCACGTTGCCGGAGTATCTGATCGACGTCTACAAGAACGTCTTCAAGAACAATCTGCCCGTCGTCAATGGAGACCCGAGCTGGACGCTGCCGATGCCAGCCCGGTACGTGATCAGTCAGGACGGCACGATCCTGTACGCCGAAGTGAATCCTGACTACACGCAACGACCCGAGCCCGAAGATCTGATTCCTGTTCTCGAGAAGTTGCACGCGATCGCCTAAGCGCTGTGGGTGCTGACCTCACGGCCCGAGCGGGACACACCGAACGCATGGACATCTGAAACCTGGAACGTACTTCACAGCGATGGACGTTCCGGGTACGGGGAGTCCGATCAAGAGCAATGGTGAATATGAGCGGACTGTCTAATAGAGTCGCAATAGTGACGGGCGCGTCCAAAGGCATAGGCGGTGGGATTGCAGCGGCCTTCGGAGCTGCGGGCGCGCGCGTGGCCGTGAACTATTCCTCCGACCGGGAAGGCGCCGAACGCGTCGCTCAGGCGATCTCCGACAACGGCGGCGAGGCGATCGCGGTCGCGGCCGACGTGTCCAAGGCCGCAGATGTCGCGCGGTTATTCAAAGAAGTGGATTCTGCGTTCGGAAGACTGGACGTTTTGGTCAACAACGCCGGGGTATTCCGCTTCGGCGCCTTCGCGGAGATCACCGAAGAGAGCTTTCACCTCCACTACAACATCAACGTTCTCGGGACGATTCTCGCCGTGCAGGAGGCGATCAAGCGGTTCGACGTCGACGGCGGGAGCGTCATCAACCTCAGCTCTATCGTCGGCTCGCATCCGGTGGCGGGAGCCCTGCTGTACGCTTCCACCAAAGGCGCGATCGAAACGCTGACCAGGGGATTGGCGCTCGAACTGGCGCCGCGCAAGATACGCGTCAACGCCATCGCTCCCGGGCATACAGAAACCGAAGGCAATATAGCCGCGGGGACCTTTGAGGGTGGTGCCGGCGCCGTTCTGGCTGGGAAGACGCCGCTCGGCCGGCTCGGTCGCGTCACGGATATCGCCCCGCTGGCGGTGTTCCTAGCGTCAGACGAATCCGCCTGGATCACGGGCGAGGTCATTCGTGCCGCAGGCGGTCTTGTTGTGGCCACCTGAGTGCAATCTGCTGATCTCGCAATAACACATTCGGGTGAACGCAGTCAGGGCAACACAGAGAGGACAATCCTATGCAACTTCAAGATGACTACTTCGCTGCCTATCGCAGCCTGAAGCTGACGCGAGATGCCAGCGGTGTGCTTGTTGTCGAGTTTCACAGCAAGGGCGGACCGTTCACTTTCACGGCACAAGATCATACGGAGTTTGTCGACGCCTTTTACCGGATCGCGCAGGACCGGGCCAACAAGATTGTAATTCTGACCGGAGCAGGCGGGGAGTTCATCCCTGAGATCGATTTTTCATCTTTCGGCAACGTCGCCGATCCCGCCGTTTGGAGCCAGGTTCACGACGAAGGCGTTCAGCTTCTGGAAAACATAGCCAATATACGCGTGCCGGTGATTGCGGCTATCGAGGGCCGCGCCCATGTGCACTCAGAGTATGCGTTACTTGCCAGTGTGATTGTGGCGGCCGAGGGTGCGACCTTCCACGATGTGCCGCACTTCGTTGGCGGCATTGTGCCGGGTGACGGAATCTTTACCACTTGGAGTTATCGCGCTGGAGCAGCACGAGCGGAGGCCTTCCTGCTGAACCCACAGCCGCTGACATCGCGCACCGCACACGAATGGGGAGTGGTTGCTGAAGTCGTGCCGAACGGTAAAGTGCTCAGTCGGGCACGGGAATTGGCCGAGCTGTACTTGAAGGCTCCGGAAGTAACGCGCCGCAACACGCGCGTACACTTCATGCAACCCTTGAAAGAACGCATCGTGCGAGAAGTTGGCTACGGCCTATCGCTCGAAGGAGCGTCGGCGGCCGATCTCGTCAAATCAATGCAAGCCAAGAGTGAACCTGTTGCTCGAAACGAAAAATCCGCATGAAGAAGCACGAACTACACTTCCGCCCAGTTTGAGGCTTGGAATGATGAGCAACCTCTCAGGAAAGACAGCGCTCGTGACCGGTGCCTCCAAGGGCATCGGTCGGGCGATCGCACTGGCGCTGGCGGCCCGTGGCGCTCACGTGCTGGTGCACTATCGCAGCGGAGCCAAGGAGGCTGAGGCCGTTGTTGCGCAAATCAGAGAGAAAGGTGGACGAGCCGATGCTGTTTTCGCGGATCTCTTGGCGGCCGACGGCGCTCACAGCCTCGCCGCGCACGTCCGCAGGGTTATCGGCGACCGCTTGGACATCTTGGTTGTCAACGCTGGCCTCTATAAAGCTGCTTCTATCGAGGACACAACGGTCAACGACTTCGACGAACTGTTCGCGGTCAATGTGCGTGCCCCGTTCTTCCTGGTCCAGCAGCTCCTTCCTTTTATGGATGAGGGCAGTAGCATCGTGCTCATCTCATCGCTCGCGGCACACGCTGCTTTCGGCACGATCGCAGCCTACGCTGCCTCGAAGGGCGCTCTCGACACTTTGGTGAGACACTTCGCATTCGCATTGGGCACGCGGGGTATTCGCGTCAACGCCGTTGCGCCGGGTTTGGTCGCAAAGGACAGCGAGGATGTGCTCAAGGCAAATCAGCGCCGCGACCGCGCACTGAGTATGCAGGCTCTCAAGCGGTTGGCTCAGCCTGATGACATCAGCGGCGTCGTGGCATTCTTGGCATCGGAGGACGCTCGGTGGATCACGGGGGACATCGTTAGAGTCGATGGCGGCTCAAATGTTTGAGGGCTCTTGTAATCCCGTAGGCGTGTCGATGTCGACAGCGGCGTGCGAAAGCGGCGCCGTTCCAACCTGCTCGAGGTCGTGTGCTGGACCCTTCGGCCTTTGCTCCCATTCAGGACATCATCTCGAATAACCGTTGTCACTCAGTGATCGCGCGGATGACTCGGCACGGATTGCCTGCGGCGAATATTGCATCTACCGTGTCGCCGCCTTTACCGAACAAGTCGCGCAGGGTGCGACGCCGTTCTGCTTCGTCCGACTCGCGCGTGGCATTGAGATGCTGCCAGAGATCAAGTGCGCGCGTACGGGCCGCGACCATCTCGGGATCGAATGGGTCGTACATCTCGCCCGCGAGCATTTTTTGCCGCTTGGTCGCCATGAAGGTCGAACCTACCACGCGGACCGCTTTTCAAATCTCTTTGAGGCGCCCGGCTGCGTATTTGTGCAGCAGGCTGGCGATCAGCGTCTGATACGGCAAACCCTCGGCTAGAGCCCGCTTCTGAATCGCCTCTAAGTCCTTGCTCGAGAGACGAATATTCAGCCGACGATCCTTGCGGAACGTGGCCTTGGCGTAGCGAGTGTAGCGAGTACGCTCGCGCTTGCCGCCGCCGGCGGACTTCCACTCACCGCGCTCGACGGACTCAAGCAGCTCCTTCTCGTCGGCGTCAATCTTCATGGGACTCCTCACCGAGGTACTCCTTCGTGGCCTTCCGACTCGGGATGATCGTTTTCAGGAAGACCGTGTGCTCATCCTCGACGAACGGCACCAGATACACGTAGTCCTCTCGTCGGACGACGAAAATGCGCTGGCCGCCGTAACGCTCCGGGTTCGGGTGCTCCAGGATATCGAGCAGGTCGCCTCGCTCGATGTGGAAGACGATTTCTTCGAACCCGATGCCGCGCTCCGTCCTGAGCTTCGCGTTCTTCGCGTCGTCCCAGTCGAAGTACTTCACTGCCTACAGGGTAGCACGATGTGTGCCCACAAGGCACACGTTGGCGTCGGCCTGAGTGTGCCCCAGAGTGTGCCCAAACGGGGTCCGACGACCATCATCCGGCAGCCAACGCCAACCAAGAGACCAATAAAAAACGGGCCTGAAATCGTCAATTTCAGGCCCGTTCTGAGATTCATGGCAGCCTTAGCAAACCGCCGCCTTCAGCCTCTCGGACACCTCACCATGTCGAAATTGCTAAAGATCCTAACGATCCGCCGCGGGCTAATCCGATTGTGCAGTTCGTTGTGCAGTAGTTCGCCGAACCTTCGCTCCT
>QHWF01000366.1 GCA_003222455.1 Acidobacteriota bacterium | reverse complement strand
GATCATCCGTCGGTGCGCGACGCGTGCGATCGCCTCGTTCGTGCGAGACATCGGACAGGATGGCCTCGGCGTGGCCGGGCTCGTCGTCGGCAGCGTGATCGATCCGCGGCAAGTTGCCAATCCACACATCCGCGCGCATGCCAGCGAAGGGCGGCTGTTCCGTACGGTGGTCGAAGATGCGCTGCGGGCGCACGGAGTCTCCTGCACGATCATCGTGGACAAGCAACTGGCGACAACAGCGGCCAGGGAGCTGGGCTGCGGAGAACGGGCGATCAAGCGGACGATTGGCGATTTCGGCAGGACAATAGGTGGATCCTGGCGCGCCGACGACAAGGCAGCGGCTATCGCCGCATGGCTCTCCCTGACCAACGACCTGACGCTCAACCGTGCTTTGAACTGACGATTCAGGGTGCTTTGAACTGACGCTCCAGAGTGCTCTGAACTGACGCCCCAGAGTGCATTGAGCTGACGCTGCAAGAGTGCTTTGAGCTGACGCTCCAGGGTGCTTGAACTGAGGCTCCGTGTGACGACACGCCGGAGTCGGACCGAACGGCTGTATTCGACCGACCTTGCCTACATCCATGACGCCGGCTTCGGCGGCTTCGCCAGACGCGCTGCGCCGGAGGTCGTTCGCATCCTGCGAGCTCACGGCATCAGGCGCGGGCGCATCGTGGACGTCGGCTGCGGAAGCGGTATCCTTGCGCGGCATCTGCTCGACGCCGGATACGACGTGTACGGATTCGATCAATCCGCGGCGATGATTCGGCTTGCCCGCGTCCGTGCGCCTGCGGCGCGGCTTCGTGTCGCGTCGCTCACACGCGCGAATCTTCCCGCGTGCCGCGCTGTACTCGCGGTCGGGGAGATCATCACGTACGTGCCGAAAGGGGTTGGCACGTTCTTCCGCCGCGTCCATGCCGCACTCGAACCGGGCGGCCTGTTCGTCTTCGATTTCATCGAGTCGGCCGAGCGACGAACCTATGCGGCCAGGACGGTCGAAGACGCCGGCTGGTCACTGGTCGCACGCGCCGATCTGAGTGCGTCGGGAAGGATTCTGACGCGCCGACTGACCGCGACGCGGCTGATCGGCAATCGCTGGCGCCGGACGCGAGAAACCCACCGTGTGCGAATCTACGGCCGACACGAGATCGAGCGAGCGCTCCGGCGACGTGGCCGTCATCGCCAGAAAACCCTGAGCACGAGCCCGCCGCGAAGACAGCGCTTTGGGTCGTGTGCGACCAACCGACGCCGCCACACGGTAAGACATTCAACGCAGAAACCGTTGAACTCGCAGAACACAGCCGGTTTTCTCTGCGGGTTCCGCGAGTTCTGCGTTGATCGGCCTGGCTTGGCTGGCGTTCTTCCGGATTGTCGTCCCTGTGCCGGCGTTCTTCTGTGTCGTTGCCGCGACGGTATAATCCGCAGCCATGAAGAAGCGCGTGATTGCCGCTGTCGCCGTTTCGGTTCTTGCCGTGGTGATGATGTCCGCGCAGGCGAAACGCGGCGCCGCTCCGGGCGCGCGCCAGCCGTTCACCGTGGTCGAAGCCACAATTCCCGAAATGCGCGCGGCAATGGAGCAGGGTCGCGTCACGTCCCACGAGCTCGTGCAACAGTACCTGACGCGCATCGCGACGTACGAGGACAAGCTGCATGCCGCACTCACGGTCAATCCCCATGCCCTCGAGGAAGCGGACGCGCGCGATCGGGATCGCGCGTCCGGCAGGACGCGCGGACCGCTGCACGGGATCCCGATTGCGCTGAAAGACAACATCCACACGACCGACATGCCGACCACGGGTGGCGCGCTGGCGTTCGAAGGCTTCGTGCCGCCCTATGAAGCGACGTTGACGAAGAACCTGCGCGACGCCGGCGCGATCATCATCGCGAAGACCGGGTTGACCGAGCTGGCCAACTGGGTGGCCGGCGGGCCCACGCCGATGCCGGGCAATTACAACGCTGTCGGCGGATTCGGATACAACCCGTACGATCCGCGCAAGGATCCGCGCGATGCGACCTTCGATGGCCGACCCGTGCTCGGGACCGGGGGCTCGAGCTCGGGCATCGGCACCGCCGCCAACTTCTGGGCCGGCAACGTCGGCAGCGAAACCTCGGGATCGATCTTGAGCCCGTCAAACCAGAACATGCTGGCGGCCATCAAGCCCACCGTCGGCCGGATCAGCCGGTACGGCGTCATTCCGATCACTGCCGATCAGGACACCGCCGGCCCGATGGCGAAAAGCGTGAGCGATGTCGCGATCATGCTCGGCGCGCTCGAGAGCGCATCGCCGGATCCCAACGATGCGGCGACTCGGACCTGTACGCCGCCGCCCGGTCGCGACTACACGAAGTTCCTGAACCGCAACGGTCTCAAAGGTGCGCGCATCGGCATCCCGCGAGCGTTTTTCTACGACCGCGTCACGCCACCGGGCGGGGCCCCCAGTGCGGCAGCCGCGTTGGGGACCCCGGGCGGATCGACCGCGCAGCGTTCGAGCCTTCGACAAGCTCAGGGTCGTCCCGAGCAGGGTCGAGGGGCGACAGGCTCAGGCCGTCCAGAGGCCCTCGAAGGACGTGGCGGGCTCAACGACGATCAGAAAAAAGTGATGGACGACGCGATGGCGGTGCTCAGGAAGGAGGGCGCGGTGATCGTCGATCCCGCAGACATCCCGAGCATCGTCGACAGGGACACGAAGAACAATTTCATGACGTGGGGCATGTGCTCGGGTGCGGACAACGCCAAGGGCAAAGATGCGGACTGTTCGGTGGTGCTGAAGTACGGCATGAAACGGGACTTCAACAAGTGGCTGGCCTCGCTCGGATCGGCGCCGGTGGTGTCGTTGACCGCGCTGCGCGAATGGAACGTGGCGCACCAGAAGGCAGGCGCGATCAAGTACGGTCAATCGAACCTCGATATCTCAGACGAGATGGACGTCGAGGGCGACCGCGCGCGATATGAAATCGATCGCGCGAAAGACATCAAGATTGGCGGCACACACGGCATCGACGAAGTGATGAAAGCAGAGCGGCTCGACGCCATCCTTTTTCCGGCCGCGAGTGGCGCCGCGATCGCGGCCAAGCCCGGCTATCCCACCGTCATCGTCCCGTTCGGCTTCGTGCCCAACGCGGCGACGCCACCGTTTCCCGCCGGGTTCAATGCGCGACCGGCGCCGTACGGCGTCAGCTTCACGGCGATGTCGTGCGCCGAGCCGCGTCTCATCGAGCTCGCGTACGCCTTCGAACAAGCGACAAAACGCCGGATGCCGCCGCCTTCAGCACCTTGATTTCTCTAGCCGGCTGGATTTCACAGCGAGGCCCATGACAGCCGTCCGAATCCGGAATCGGCCGGTCCCACCTCCGGACGCTATAATCGCCGCCGGTCTCCTCTCTCTGGAGCGGCAGCGCTTGTACGCCGCCATTCAGGTGTTTCTCTCTGCGCACGTGCCGGGGCGCGAAGACCTGGTCAGCGCAGGAAAGTAGGCGGTTGCATGAAAGTCCGCGGTTGGGTCGTCCTCCTGACGGTTGCCGGGTCGGCATGCACGCGCGTGCCGGCGCCGGGCGATCAACGCTGGCCCACGGGCACGCTGGTCGATCTCTCACACGAGTACAGCGCCGAGACCGTATTCTGGCCGACGGCCGAAACGTTCAGGCTCGAGAAGGTGGCGGATGGTGTCACGCCGCTGGGCTACTACTATGCGGCGAACAATTTCGCGACTTCGGAGCACGGCGGCACGCATATCGATGCGCCCGTTCATTTCGCGAAGGGCCATCGCTCGGTCGAGCAGATTCCCCTCGATCAGCTCGTTGGCGAAGCCATGGTCGTCGACGTCACCGGCGCGTCGGCCAGTCAACCCGATTATCGCGTGACGATCGATGACTTTACGGCGTGGGAACGCACGAACGGCGAGCTGCCGGCGGCTTCGATCGTCCTGATCCGCACCGGCTATTCGCGGTTCTGGCCCGACGCGGCGCGCTACCTCGGAACGGCCGAACGAGGCGAAGCCGCGGTCGCGAAACTGCATTTTCCCGGGCTCCATCCCGATGCCGCGAAATGGCTGGCCGAGACCAGGCGCGTGAAAGCGGTCGGCCTCGACACGGCGAGCATCGACTACGGACAGTCGACGATGTACGAAACACATCGCATTCTGTACGAGCGCGACGTGCCGGCGTTCGAGAACCTGGCCAGCCTCGATCGCCTGCCGCCTCGCGGTGCATTCATCGTCGCGTTGCCGATGAAGATCAAAGGGGGAACGGGGGCGCCGCTGCGCGCGATGGCGATTGTCCCGAATCGTCAGGTCCGGCTGAAGCCGGACACTACCGATGCCTGGCGGGATGCAAGATCGCGAAAATGGCGGTAGTGCCCGCGAAAAATGCCGGTAGTGTCCGGCTTCAGCCGGACAAGGGCGGACGATCGAGCGCAATCGGACGCGTCGGATCGATCGCCAGCCATGCGATGCCGCCGAACGCGTACACGAGGGCAGTCACGTAGAACGCGAACGACCACGACTCCCATCGCTGGACGGCGAACCCGACGACGAGCGGCGCGATCATGCCGCCGAGATTGCCCATCGTATTCATGAATCCGGTCATCACCCCGGCGTGATCGGGCGCGATGTCGATCGGCGCCGCCCAGCACGCGGCAAGCGCGAGATCGGCCGAGGCCAGGGCCATGGCGAGCAGAACCGCCTTGGCGACTGCCGGAACGGACAGCGTGGACGCGAACACCAGCGCCGCGCACGTCAGAAACGCGGCACATCCCAGATGACATCGCCCGACCCGCAGGCCACGGGTCCGCGTCAGATGGTCCGTCAGATAGCCGCCAGCCACGTCGGCGACGCCGGCCAGCAGAAAGGGCAATGCCGCGAACACGCCGCCGCCGAGCAGCGAGAAGTGCAGAACCTTGATCAGGTACGTCGGCAGCCAGGTGAAATAGAAATACAGCCCGTAGCCGAAGCCGAAATACATGGCGCAGATCGCATAGAGATTGCGGCTGCCGAGCAGGGCGCGCCAGGGCGTGCCGCCGTCGTGGCGGTGCGGCAGGTAGCTGTCCTGCTGAATCCACGCGAGCTCGTCCTCGGTCATCGCCGGATGATCGTCGGGCCGATCGCGATACCAGACGTACCACGCCATCGCCCAGACGATGCCAACGCTGCCGAAGGCGACGAAGCTCGCGCGCCAGCCCCAGCGCGTGACGAGCCACAGCGCGGCCGGCGCCGACAACATCCCGCCGATCCGTGAGCCGAGAAACATGATACCGTTCGCGCGGCCGCGTTCGCGGATCGGGAACCACCGCGAAAAGGTTCGCGCGACGTTTGGAAACGCGCCCGCTTCGCCGGCGCCGAACAGAAATCGAATGGCGACGAGCGAATTCAGGCCGCGCGCAGCGCCGGTCAACATCGTGAAGGCCGACCACCACAAGACAATCCGCGTGAGAACCCGACGCGGACCCCTGACATCACCGAGCCGGCCCGAGGGCACCTCGAAAAGCGAGTAGGCGAGCGTGAACGCGCTGAACACGACGCTCATTTCGAGCACGCTCAGATGGAGATCGTCCATAATGAACGGCGCCGCAGCGGAAATGCAGACGCGATCGAGGTAGGTCACTACGGCGAGCAGAAACGCAAACGCGAGGACCCGTTCCCGCACGCGGCCGGCAGGCAGGTTGGCCAGATTGGTCGGGGAGGTCAGGGGAGTCGGGTGGGTCGGGTCGGTCGTGTCGGTTGGGTGGGTCGGGTCGGTCGGGTGGGTCAGGTTGGTCGGGTGGGTCAGGTTGGTCGGGTGAGTCGGGCCAGGCACTGCGGTTAGCTTAATCAATGTCTCCAATCTCTGTCGTGAACTCTCAACTCGTATACGAGGCGCGGACAGTGGACGAGTTCACCCGCGCATTCGATGAAGCTCTTCGCGCTGCCGGGTTGACAACGCTTGTCGGGAAGGTCGAAGTCGTTGGCCCGCCGCGATACGTCACCGATCGCTCGCTGCTCGAGAACCGGTTCGAATTTCAGAGGTATCTGACCCGTGGCATCCACGCTCGCGCAACTCGTTGACGACCTGCAGGCCGGCCGATTGCGGATCGTCGACCTCACGCAGCCGCTCGGACCGCGGACGCCGATCATCGGCCTGCCGCCAATCTTCGCGGCGTCGCCCGGTGTATCGATCGACGTGATCTCGCGATACGACGACAAGGGGCCGGCCTGGTACTGGAACACGCTCAGGTTCGGCGAACACACCGGCACGCATTTCGACGCGCCAATCCACTGGGTCACGGGCAGGGACCTCGGCGAGAACAGCTGCGACACGATTCCGGCCCGGCGGTTTGTCGGCCCTGCTTGTGTGATCGACGTGACGAGCGATGTCGAACGCAATCCCGATTTTCTGCTG
>QHWF01000365.1 GCA_003222455.1 Acidobacteriota bacterium | reverse complement strand
GACTGGCGGGCCGCATCCGGGGACGAGCGGGAATGGCAAGCAGATGTTGGGCGCCTTTATGCGGCTCATCGACGTTTCAAGGACCGATTGCTGTCGATGACGGATGAAGATCTCTCAAGAATGATCGAGCCGTACCAGGGGAAGTCCAGGTACCCCGCGGGATTGCGGATCTTGCGAACGGCGACTCACGACACCTATCACGTGGGACAAATTCGTTATCTCCGGGCGTTACAGGGCCGCTGAAGGGCGGAGACTGTGACGTATCCCCAGTTATTAAGAAGGCAATCAAGTGGAGGAATTCAAGAAAATGGAGATCAAAAGGAGTGGCTCACAGCCTTCCGGGAAAGGACCGGCCGAGTACTTCACGGGGACAGTACGTATCGACCCCCTATTTCAGGCACTCGATCCGGCACGCGCGCTCGGCGCCAGTGTCACGTTCGAGCCCGGCGCGCGGACGGCATGGCACACTCACCCGTTGGGCCAGGCGCTGATCGTGACAGCTGGCTGCGGACTGGCACAGCGCTGGGGAGGTCAAATCGAGCAAATTCGGCCGGGGGACGTGATCCGGTTCCCGCCGGGTGAGAAGCATTGGCACGGCGCCACGGCAACGACGGCCATGACGCACATCGCCATTCAGGAACAGCTCGACGGGAAGACCGCCGACTGGATGGAAAAGGTTAGCGACGAACAATACCGGGTTCTCAACGACCCGCAGCCCGCTGGAAGCCGGGGGTGAGGATACGATGCGCGCAACTGTGATGTTCGGCGCCGGCGACGTCCATATCGAGACCGTCCCCGACGCCCGCCTAATCGAACCGACCGACGCCCTTGTCGTCGTCACCCGCGCTGCCATCTGTGGCAGCGATCTCTGGCCGTACAAGAGGATGGAATACAGCGAGACCGGCCGCCCCATGGGCCACGAGGCCATTGGCATCGTCGAAGCCGTCGGCGCCGACGTCCGCAGCGTGCGCGTCGGCAATCTCGTTGTCATGCCGTTCGCATACTCCGACGGCACCTGTGTCTTCTGCCGCGAAGGTTTGCACACGTCGTGCATCCATGGAGGGTTCTTTGGCACGGTTGATATCCCCGGAGCACAGGCCGAAGCGGTGCGCGTCCCCCAGGCAGACGGGACGCTCGTCGTCCTGCCGGTCGGCGCCGACGACGCACTGATGCCATCGCTTCTCACGCTTTCAGACGTGATGGGGACGGGCCATCACGCAGCGGTCGCTGCCAAAGTTGGGCCTGGGAAGACAGCGGCCGTTGTAGGAGACGGTGCCGTGGGCTTGTGCGGTGTGATCGCCGCCCGGCGCCTCGGCGCCGAGCAGATCATCATCTTGGGCCGCCATCCCGACCGAATCGCGCTGGCGAGGGAGTTCGGCGCAACGGACATCGTAAGCGAACGAGGCGAGGAGGGTGTTGAGCGCGTGCGCGAGCTCACCGGCGGCCTCGGCGTCCACGCTGTCCTCGAATGCGTCGGACTCGAGCAGTCGATGCGGACGGCTCTCGGCATCGCCCGTCCGGGAGGCGCAGTCGGCCGCGTCGGCGTCCCCCAGGACGAGACGCTGCCGGCGTCGCAGCCGGCATTTTACAACAACGTCACCGTCGGCGGTGGACCCGCACCGTGCCGCGCGTACATCGAGGAGCTCCTCCCGGACGTCCTCGAAGGCCTCATCGAACCGGGTCGAGTCTTCGATCGGGTCGTGCGCCTCGACGAGGTGCCTGACGGCTACCGGGCGATGAACGAACGCGAAGCGATCAAGGTCCTGATCAAGTTCTGAAGAAGGAGGCGCGTCGATGACCGCATGGATGAGCGATGAGCTCAACAAGATCGGAGCAGCAGAAGAACTGGAGATCGCGTCCATCAGACGCAACGGCGGGCGGCGAAACCCGGTGACGATCTGGGTCGTCCGCCACGGCGACGACATCTACGTCCGATCCGTAAACGGTCGTACCGGCACCTGGTTCCGTGGCACCCAAGTGCGCCGCGAAGGTCGGATCTGGGCCGGCGGCGTCGAGAAAGACGTCACCTTCGTGGATGCCGATCCCGGCCTCAACGATCAGATCGACGCCGCGTACCGCACCAAGTACCGCCGCTACGCAGCAAGCATCATCAGCAGCGTCGTGAGCCCTAAGGCACGATCCGCGACAATCAGACTGGCGCCGCGCTCAGCGAGCTCTTAGTTCAACAACCAGTTAGTTCCCCCCGCATCCTCTGAACGAGATTTCGTGAGCAATAGCATCGAAGGCCTCCACGCAAGTCTTGCCGGATGTCGTGCCGTCTTGGGAACTGGGCATGATATTCCTACGCGATCTATCACTGATGAGGGTTACTCGACTTAGCGGATTCCTGATCGACAATCCGCGCCGGTCTCTAACTTGTGCAATAGAAATTCTCGTGAGGGGGCCAAGGACACGTGAGGAAGCAAATCTTTACGCTGGTACTAGTGGCACTGATGGTGCCCGGAGAAACTGCCGGTACGCGGGCGGCCTCAGTTGCCCAAATCAGGAAAACGCAAACCGGCACCGTCTCCGTGATCGACACTGCGAAAAACGCTGTGACTGCTACCATCCCGGTCGGTGCCGGTGCCTGGGGTGTGGCAGTTAGTCCGGACGGGGCGCGCGTGTACGTCACCAGCATAGACAGCAATACCCTGTCGGTGATCAACGCTGCGACGAACGTTGTGACAGCCACCGCGGATGTAGGACACCGGCCCGCGGGTGTCGCGGTGAGCCCGGATGGGGCGCGCTTGTACGTCCCGAATTACGGATACGTCGCAGGCGCTGGAAGATTCGTGTCGGTGATCGACACCGCGAAGAACGTAGTAACCGCCTCCGTGGACGTGGGGGCGTCCATCGTTGACGGCGCGGCAGTGAGCCCCGACGGGCGCCATGTGTACGTGGCGGGCATACCCGTCTCCGTGTTCGATACCGCCACAAACACCGTGACCGCCACTGTATGGGGAGAGAGGGGCCGGGGCGGCTGGAGGAGTTTGGCGATAAGTCCAGACGGGACGCGCGTATATGCTGCCAGCACAGAGAACAATACTGTGTCGGTGATCAACGCTGCGACGAACACTGTGACCGCCACAGTGCGTGTGGGGGCTCGGCCCTCTGGCATCGCGGTCAGCCCGGATGGGACGCATGTGTACGTCACGAACGCGGAAAGTAACACCGTGTCGATGATCGACACTGCCACGAATACCGTAACCGCTACTGTGCTGGTTGGGACTGGACCTCGAAGTGTGGCGATGAGTGCAGACGGGACTCGCGTGTACGTTACGAATGCCGGAAGCAACACCGTATCGGTGATCACCGCGGCAACGAACACCGTGACCGCCACTGTGCCAGTGAGGGCTGCGCCAGTGGGCGTGGCGGTGAGTCCGGACAGATCACGTGTGTACGTTACGAACGCCGGAAGCAACACGGTGTCGGTAATCGACACCGCGACGAACACTCTGGCCGCTGCCGCGGACGCCGGGCTTTGGCCAGATGGTGTGGCCGCGAGTCCCGACGGGTCGCGCATATACGTCACGAACGCTGGAAGCAACACCGTGTCGGTGATCGATACCAGGACGAACACCCTGGCCGCAATCGTGGACGTGGGGCTCTCGCCCAGGGGGGTAGCGGTGAGTCCGGACGGGTCACGTGTATATGTCGCTAACTTAGAGAGCAACACCGTGTCGGTGATCGACACAGCAACGAACTTCGTTATGGCCACCGTCCAGGTGGAAAAGTTCCCAATCGGCATAGGTGTGAGTCGGGACGGGTCACGCTTATACGTGACGAACCACTACGGTAGCGTAGATTTAGGCGGCTCCGTCTCTGTGATTTCAACGGCGAGGAACACCGTGATTGCTACTGTGCCGGTCGGGGGGTACCCAAACGGTGTAGCGGTGAGCCCAGACGGATCCCGCGTGTACGCAGTGATTGAATATGAACAAGGCGGGATCATTTCCGTGATCTCGACGATGACGAACACCGTAACCGCCAAAGTGCGCGTAGAGGACGGGCCCAAGGGGATGGCTGTGAGCCCGGATGGGATGCATGTGTACGTGGCGAACCAAGGAAGCTCGACCGTCTCCGTGATCGACGCCGTGGCGATCGCCGTGATCGCCACCGTGCGGGTGGGGGATGGACCCCGGGGGCTGGCGGTGAGGCCGGACGGGTCGCGCCTGTACGTTACGAACTACAATACCGTGTCGGTGATCGACACCGCGAAGAACGCCGTAATCGCTACCGTGCCGGTCAGGGGGGCTGGCGTGGCGGTGAGCCCGGACGGGTCACACGTCTACGTGGCGAGAGGAACACTGTGAACGCTATCATGTCCGCTAAGGCGCCGTGAACGTCACCCGTCCCGTGGACTCCTCGAACAGCCACAATCGGGGCACGCCGCCGGTCAGCACCTTCATCCCGATCCGCGGGCGCGCCAGTTCGTCAAACAGCCACACTCCGGGCTCGTCATCGTAGCCGATCCAGAGTCCCAGCCGCGGACGGCCGCGTCCGTCCGCGATCCGAATCTCGGCGGCACGCTCAAACCCGACGCGAAGGAGGATGCGTTGCCGCCCTTGCGGGTCGAGCAATGCGAGTTCCGGCACACCGCCGGTTCCGACGGTCAGTCCAGCGCGCCGTCCGCCGTCGTCGCCGTATAACCACAGGCTCGGTTTCCCGTTCACGGCATCCAGCGTGGCCCGGGTGCGGCCTCCTGCGTCCACAATCTCGAGTGCGGGAGTCCGGACAAGCTGCGATTGCGTGGCGGCGCGGGCTGTCCATGGTCCCCAGAGCAGGGCCAGCACGAGAGTCAGAACCCAAACTCCCGAGAGTGAAGCGAGTCGTCGTTCCAGGCGCAAGAGTCGTGCTCGTAGCGCTTGCTCCTCCGCGGCGTTCATTGCTATCCCCCTCCAGCCTTGATAGGATCCATCGGGAAGTTGCGCCCGCCGCCTCAGGTTTCCCTGTCAATCCGGCAGTGAAGGTAGTACCCGCCGCGCCATCGAACCACACTCCGCCAAACCCAACACTAAATACCCACCACACGGAGTCTCTGCTCGCGACCGAGGAGGGGAGCGATGCGGTTCTTACAGCTCACGGCAGTGCTGGCGGTGACGATGCTGGTCGCCGGCGGCTCCGGTCTGGCAGCCCCGGCGCAGGACGTTGTCTTTACGTCGAACCAGTTCACCCCGGTG
>QHWF01000364.1 GCA_003222455.1 Acidobacteriota bacterium | reverse complement strand
GCCGAGCAGCAGCAATCCGCGAGCGAACGCGCCATTCACCGCGGCATCGCGCTCCTCGACCGCCCGCTCCTTTGTCTGGCGATCCCGCACGAGCTCCACGCCGACCATCAATCCCCGCCCGCGGACATCCCCGATGAGCGGATGTTTCGCCATCAATCGGTTCAGCCCGTCCATCAGGTATCCACCCACATCAGCCGCATTCGCGATCAACCGATCCTTCAACAGCTTCAGGGTGGCGAGGGCTGCCGCGCACGACACCGGATTGCCGCCGAACGTGCTGGCGTGCGAGCCGGGCGGCCAGGCCATCAGGCCACTGCGCGCCACCGCCACGCCGAGCGGCAGCCCGGAGGCGATGCCCTTGGCCATCGCCATCATGTCGGGCTCCACCCGGCTGAATTCCATGGCGAACATCTTCCCGGATCGTCCCATGCCCGACTGGACTTCGTCGGCCACGAGCAGGATGCCGTGCGTGCTGGCGAGCGCACGGAGGCGCTGCAGGAACTGATCTGGCGCCACCACGTAGCCGCCCTCGCCCTGAATGGGCTCGACGATGACCGCCGCCACTTCATCGGGCGATACGAGGTGCACGAAGATCTGATCCTCGAGATAGCCGAGGCATTCGGCCTGACAGTTCTCGGCCTTGAGACCAAGCGGGCACCGGTAGCAGTCGGGGTACGGCGCATGATAGACGCCCGGCAGCATCGGACCGAAGCCGCGCCGCTGCAGCGCCTTGCTCGCGGTGAGCGACAGCGCACCCATCGAGCGGCCGTGAAATCCGCCGAGAAACGCGATGACGTTCATTCGCCCGGTCGTGTACCGCGAAAGTTTCAGACACGCCTCGACCGCTTCCGTACCGGAGTTTCCGAAGAACGATCGCACCCCGCCCGTGATCGGCACCACGGCTGCCAGTTCCTCGGCGAGCCGCACCTGGGGCTCGTAGTAGAAATCGGTCCCCGACATGTGCAGAAACTTCTGCGCCTGATCGGTGATGGCCCGGACCACGTCGGGATGGGAATGACCGGTTGAATTCACGGCGATGCCGGCAGCGCAGTCGAGGAAGACGTTGCCGTCCACGTCCTCGACCATCGCCCCGGATCCTCGCGCGATGACGAGCGGATAACTGCGCGTGTAGGACGGGGAGACAACCGAATGGTCGCGATCGATGATCGCCTTGGCGCGTGGTCCCGGCAGCGGCGTTCTGATGTCGGGCGAGCTCGCCATCTCCGCTATTTTCGTTTCCATCGTGTTCCTGTTGGAGAATCCTCGAGCAGCACGCCCCGCGCGGCCAGATCGTCGCGGATGCGGTCGGCGGCCGCGAAGTCGCGCCGGCGCCGCGCAGCGTGCCGCTCTTCGATGAACCGTTCAATCTCATCGACCGGGACCGGCGGGCATTCGTCCTCGACGCGGCGCAGGCTCAACACCCCGAGCACGCGATCGACGTCGTCGAACGCCTCCCGGATCGCCGCCACATCGTCGAGTCCCACGTCGCCGGTATCGATGGCGGCGTTCACGGCGCTCACGAGCTCGAAGACGGCGCCGAGAGCCGCCGCGGTGTTGAGGTCGTCCCGCAACGCGGCGGCGAAGGCTTCGCGCGCCCGCGCAATCTGGGGGGCGAGATTCGGGTGCGAACCGGGCGCCGTGACGAGGTCGAGGCGCGCCAGGCAGTCGGTGAGCCGCTGCAGCGCCTTCTCGGCGCTGCCGAGGCTTTCCCAGGTGAAGTTCAATTGCTTGCGGTAGTGCGCCGAGAGCAGGAGATAGCGCACGGCCGACGGCCGGAATCCCTTCGCCACGACGTCGGGAATCGTGTAGGTGTTGCCGAGCGACTTCGACATCTTCTGTTCGTCGACGATCAGGTATTCGACGTGGACCCAGAATCGCGAGAACGGCTTGCCGGTCGCCCCCTCGCTCTGTGCGATCTCGTTTTCGTGGTGCGGGAACACCAGATCGATCCCGCCCGCATGGACGTCGATTGGCGCCTCGCCGAGGAGTCGAAGCGCCATCGCCGAACATTCGATGTGCCAGCCGGGGCGGCCGGCCGGGACGCCGGCGTCGGCAAACTCCCACGACGGTTCGCCTTCACGCGGTCCTTTCCACAGCACGAAATCGCGCGCGTCCTCTTTCGCGTAATTGTCGCTGTCGACGCGCGCCCCCGGTTTCATGCCCTGGTGGTCGAGCCGGGCGAGCTTTCCGTACCCGGGCATGGTCGAGATCTTGAAGTAGATCGATCCGTCGCTCCGATAGGTGTGGCCGTTGCGCTCGAGCGCCGCCACCATGTTCGCCATCGCGCGCAGGTTCGGCTCGTCGGTCGCGCGCGGCATCTCCTCGATTTCTTCGAGGCCCAGCGCCCGCATGTCCTCGCGGAACGCCGCGATGTACTGGTCCGTGTACGCGCGCAGGTCCATCCCGGCTTTCTGCGCGCCGTTGATCGTGCGGTCGTCGACGTCCGTGAAGTTCATCACCTGCCGCACGCGATAGCCGCACAGGTATTTCAGCGTCCGGCGCAGCACGTCGAGGCAGACGAAGGTGCGGAAATTGCCGATGTGACCGCGCGCGTACACGGTCAGGCCGCACGTGTACATCCGCACGGTGTTGTCGGCGCTCGGCGCGAACGGCTCTTCGCCGCGGGTCAGCGTGTTGTAGAGGCGCATCGATCTGTTCAGGGCAGGGGCCTCGAGGTGCGCCAATCAGTTCCGGCATCGGACGTGAGCGCCATGTGCAGCTCGCCGTTCCGGGCGCTAAACGCGACCTGGCAGTCGCGCCCGCCGTTCGCGAGCGCGCCGGCTATCGCGCGCTCGAGCACACCGCTGAGTTCCGACACCGCATCCGGCGCGTAGCCTGCATGACGAAGAACCGCCCCGCTCAGGTCGGCCAGCATCGAATCGAGCCGCGGCTCGTGCGACAGCGAGAGCGAAAACATGAACTCGGGATGTCCCGCACCCGGCACAATCCGCGATTATAGCGAAAGGCGATCGAACAGCACGCAGGCGCGCCGGCAATCGGCGGCAATCTGTGTTTTGAGGACCTCCAGGGATTCGAACGCGCGCTCGTCGCGCAGGCGCTGGACGAAACCGACGCGGATGCCCGCCCCGTACAGGTCGAGCTCGCGATTCAACACGTGCGTCTCGACGAGCGTCCGGCCTGACGTGTCCACCGTGGGCCGCGTGCCGACGTTGCTGACCGAGGCGTGCACGACCCCGTCGATTCTGGTCGTGGTCGCGTACACCCCGTGCGGCGGCAACAGCTCGTTCTCGGTACAGAGATTGGCGGTCGGAAAACCAATGGTCCGCCCCCGCCGATCCCCCTGAATCACCGTGCCGTCGATCGAGTACTGATGCCCGAGCAGCGCGCCGGCTTCGTCGACGCGGCCCTCGCCGACGAGGCGCCGGATGCGCGTGCTGCTGACGACGAAATCCTTGTAGCGCACCGGGTCGATCTTCTCGGCCTTGAAGCCGTAGCGGGCGCCAAGCGACCGCAGCATCGAGAAATTACCCGCGCGATCGTGTCCGAACAGGAAGTTCGCGCCCACCCAGACTTCCGAGACGTGCAGCCATTCGATGAGCACGATACGGACGAAGGTTTCGGGATCCCACCGTGACAGGTCCGGAGTGAAGCGCACGATCGCCGCACCCTGCACACCGGCATCGGCGAGCGCCTCGAGTTTCTGCGCCTTCGTCATCAGCAGCGGCGGCGCCTTGTCGGGCCGCACGATTCGGGGCGGATGCGGATCGAACGTCATGACGACCGGCGTGGCGCCATGCTCGCCGGCGACGCGACGCACTCGCTCGAGGATCTTGCGATGACCGCGGTGAACGCCGTCGAAATTCCCCAGGGCGAGTACCGGGTGCTTCCAGCGCGTCGGGCGTGAATCCTCCGGAAAGTGAATAACGTCCATCATCGCATGCTGCGCACGGCCCCGGCTCGGCTCCTCGTCATGGCACCTCGAGAACGAGCCCATCATAAGCCAGTTCGACGCCGGCAGGCAGCCGCGCACACGTCTCGGCGTGCGCCAGGTCGTGGCAGATGTGCGTGAAGTACGCTCGCTCGCTGCCGATGCGCGCCGCGACCTCCACGGCTTCCGAGACGCTGAAGTGCGTCGAATGCGGGCGGTGACGAAGCGCGTCGAGGATGAGCGTTTGAACGCCGTCGAGGAGCGGCCACGACTCGTCGGGAATGCGATTGCAGTCGGTGAGATAGGCAAACGATCCGATGCGGAATCCGAGCACCGGCAACCGGCCGTGATACACACGCACCGGGACGATCTCGACGCCGCCGAGCGTGAACGGTCCGGCCAGACGGAACGGCGACAGTTGCGGCAAACCGCCGCCAAGCTGCCGCGGAGGATTGAAGACGTACGCGAACATCCGCCGCAGACTCAGAAGGGTCTCCTCGTCGCCAAAGCACGGAATCGAGGTCCCCTGCATCTGGTTGTACCGCCGCACATCGTCGAGCCCCAGCACATGGTCGGCGTGCGTATGCGTGAAGAGGATGGCATCGACACGGCGCACGTCGAAGGCGAGCGCCTGCGCGCGCAGGTCGGTGGACGTATCGACGAGGATGGACCTCACGCTTTCGCCGAACGTCGTGCCGGCCGTGTCGAGCTGAATCAGAATCGAGGGCCGCGTGCGCCGATCGCGCGGATCGGTCGATCGGCAGACGGCGCAGTCACAACCGATGGCCGGCACACCGTGCGAGGTGCCGCTTCCCAGGACCGTGACTCTCATCGACGGCGGCGATCGGCGGCTTGCGATCGATCGGTCATATCTGGCAGCCCGTGGTGAAACTCCGGCTGCATTCGGCCGGCGACGCATCCCCGCTGACTGCGTTGCTCCTCCCTCAAATATTCCCGATATTGCACCCCACCGTGCACAAGGCGCACGGTGGGGGCCCCGCTCTGCGGTCGTCGCGCCGGTCCGCCGGGGTCCCCACGGCGCGGACTGTGCGCCGTGGGGT
>QHWF01000345.1 GCA_003222455.1 Acidobacteriota bacterium | reverse complement strand
CCGTCACCGCTTCGAGGAGCATCGCCGGTTCCAGGACAATCTCGATGTCGCGGCCGCGATCGCCGTTGCCCACCCGCAGCGTCTTCTCGGCGAAGCCGCCCGCCCGTACAATGACGCTCACGTCGCCTTCGACCGGCATGTCGACCGCAAAACGACCGTCCGGTCCCGTGAGCGCGAGATGCTCTGCACCCGACGCAGGCTTGGCAACCACCGAAGCGCCGGCAACAACGGCGCCGCTTGGATCGCGCACCACGCCGGATAGCGCGGGAGCCGCGATCGCGAACGTCAGCAGTAAAACCGGGATCACCGTCAACCTCCGTTCAGCTGCCCGGCGCCGAAATGGCAAACGCAACCAGGGCCGCGTCTTCGCCGCCGCCGGTCGCGATGACCACGAACTGCCGGCCGGCGCGCGATCGATAGGTCATCGGCGTTCCATTCGCCCGGCGCGTGAGCGGCGCGTGCCAGACTTCGGCCCCGGTCGCCGCATCAACGGCATGCAACGCGGCGTCGCCCCCGCCGGCGAACACGAGGCCAGCCGCCGTCGCGAGCACGCCCGGCGCACCCGGCACACCAAGCACCGCGGGCAACTTCACGTCCTTGAGCGCCGGATGAAGGCGCAGCGACGGCATATCGCCGAACGGAACTCGCCATTTGATCGTGCCGCGGTTCAGATCCAGCGCGACGAGGTGACCGTACGGCGGCTTCAGCAGCGGCAGTCCGTCCATGAACTCGGCGTTCGTCTCACCGATCCGGGTGATATCCGCATCCACTTCCGACGCGCGGGGATTCGCGCTCGATCGGTCCGGTTTGCCAACGCGGGCGATGTTCGCCTGATTGCTCGTCTTGAAGAAGAGCACACCGCTTTTCACGTCGAAGGCCGCGCCGCCCCAGTTCGCGCCGCCAATCAGCCCGGGC
This sequence comes from Acidobacteriota bacterium, assembly GCA_003222455.1. Classification (GTDB taxonomy): domain Bacteria; phylum Acidobacteriota; class Vicinamibacteria; order Vicinamibacterales; family CAVVIG01; genus QHWF01. The sequence goes on along the minus strand of QHWF01000345.1, from coordinate 4,204 downwards.
CGCTGCACGGTGCCGCGCAGGCTCGGCGGCGTGAACAACGGACCGAGACGATATTTCTTCAGCTCCTCCTGAGCCGCCGCCTTCAACTCCGGCGTCAGATCGAACGCATCGTCGAGCGTAGTGCCCTGCTCGCTGAATGCCGGTGGCCTGGTCGGAAACGGCTGCGTGGGCCAGGCGTGCTCGCCCTCGACGTCGCTCGAGGGCACCGGACGCTCTTCGATCGGCCATACAGGTCTACCGGTCGTGCGATCGAACACGAACGCAAAACCCTGTTTCGTGAGCTGGACGACGGCATCAACTTGACGTCTGGCACCATCGGGACGAATCGTGACAAGGTTCGGCGGCGACGGGTTGTCGTAGTCCCACAACCCGTGATGCACGATCTGATAGTGCCATCGGCGCACGCCGGTGTTCGCGTCGAGACAGACTAGCGCTTCGGCAAAGAGATTGGCGCCGGGACGCCGGCCGCCGAAGAAATCGTTGCTGGGCGTGCCGAGCGGGACGTACACGAGGCCGCGCTCGGCGTCGAGCGTCATCGGCGGCCAGGCATTCGTGTGTCCCGTGAAGCTCCATGAGTCGGCCTGCCACGTGTCGTTGCCGAATTCGCCCGGTTGGGGAATCGTGTGGAACGCCCACACCTGCTTTCCGGTGCGGGCGTGGAACGCACGGATGTCGCCCGGCGGATCGTTGCGATAGACGAGGCGATCGCCGACACCGTTGCCGAGGATGATCAGGTCCTTGTACACAACGGGCGGCGACGTATTCGTGTAGTGCGTCCTGTTGATCGCCCAGACCAGCCCCTCGCTGAGATCGACGATGCCGTGCGCGCCGAACGAATCGACGACCTGACCGGTTGCCGCGTCGAGGCAGAAGAGCCGGTACCGGCTGTTCATGAAGATCCGCAGTTTGTTGCCGGCCGCGCCGTCGCGCCAGGCCGCAACACCGCGGTGCACGAACCCCGTCCCATTCGGCGGCTGTCCGTCTTCGTACGCTTTCGGATCGAAGGACCAGAGCTCGGCACCGGTGTCGGCGTTCAGCGCCACCACCCGGTTGTACGGCGTGCTGAAGTACAGCACGTTGTCGATCATCAAGGGCGTCGTCTGAAAATTCCCCGGACGGGTGCCGTGCGCCGGCAGGGCCTTCTCGCCGGTCTTCCACTCCCAGGCGGCCTTCAGGCGCGACACGTTTGACGGGTTGACGTCCGTGAGGCGCGAGTACTTCGTGCCGCCCTGATCGCCGCCGTACACGGGCCAATCGACCTCGGGAGACTCGGATGCGAGCGCGATGAGCGCCGCTGCGAACACGAGCGCGGTTATCGGCTTCAACATGGGTCGGGTCACAGGATTATAATGCGCCATGCGATTCCACGCTCTGCTGTTCGTCGTAGTCTTCTCGGCGGTCGCGGTCTCGGCGCAGGAGCCGACCACCCGCATTCGGGCGGCGACGGTGATCGACGGCACGGGAAAGGTGCTGCGGAACGCCACGATCGTCGTGCAAGGATCCAAAATCACGTCCATCGATACGGGCGTCAGTGGATCGGCGAGTTACAACCTTGGACAACTCACCGTTCTGCCCGGGATGATCGACGTGCACGCCCACGTTGCCTGGCATTTCGACAAGGACGGGCGCTACGCCGCGCGTCCGGGGTCGCCGGCAAGCGAGATCCTGTACAGCGCGGAAAACGCATTCGTCACGTTGATGGCGGGCTTCACGACCATCCAGAGCCCGGGGTCGGCCAGCGACGTCGAGTTGCGCGAGGCGATCGCCCGGGGCGCCCTGCCGGGGCCGCGGATCCTGACGTCGATCCGCCAAATCAACGAGCGCAGCGGCACGCCGGAAGAAATCCGCGCGCTCGTGCGCCAGCTCAAACAGGACGGCGCCGATGTCGTCAAAATCTTCGCCTCGGCCAGCATCCGCGACGGCGGCAAACAGACGATGACCGAGGAGCAGCTGCGGGCCGTCTGCGGCGAGGCGAACACCCTCGGCATGCGGACTATGGTCCACGCCCACAGCCCGGAGTCCATCAAGGCATCGGTGAATGCCGGCTGCCAGCAGATCGAGCATGGCGTGTTCGCCGATGACGAAGTGTTGAAGCTGATGGCGGACAAAGGCGTGTACTTCGATCCGAACATCGGCGTGGTGTTGCAGAACTACCTGAAGAACAAGGCGAAGTTCCTCGGCGTCGGCAACTACACCGAGGAAGGGTTCGCGTACATGGAGAAAGGCCTCGATCTCAACAAGACGATGATCAAGAAGGCCGTCGCGACGCCGAACCTGAAGATGGTCCTGGGCACCGACGCGGTCGCCGGGGCGCACGGCCACAACGCCGACGAGATCGTGGAGCGCGTGCGCCAGGGCGGACAGAAGCCGATGGACGCGATCATCTCGGCCACGTCGCTCGCCGCGAAATCGCTCGGGCTCGAGAAGGCGATCGGGACGCTCGGCCCCGGGTACGACGCGGATCTCATTGCCGTTGACGGCGATCCGCTGAGCGACATCTCCGCGGTGACGCGCGTCGCCTTCGTGATGAAGGGCGGCAAGGTATATAAGCACGTGGCCTCGGGAGCCAAATCCAATTCTGAATTCTGAATTCAGAATTGCTGGAATGCATCATCCTGATCGGCCTGCCCGGCGCCGGTAAGACGACCTTCTACCGGCGCTACTTCGCCGCCAGTCATGTTCATATCAGCAAGGATCTGTGGCCACATGCGAGCCGTCGCGACGCGCGGCAGCTTCGCGCGATCGACGAAGCGCTCGCCGCCGGACGTTCGGTCGTGGTGGACAACACGAACGCCACGTCTGCCGAGCGTGCCGCAATCATCGGCGCCGCCCGGGCGCGCGACGCGCGGATCGTCGGCTACTTCGTCGACGTGGCGACGCGGATGGCGATCGCCCGGAACGCGGAGCGATCGGATCGCGCGAGGGTGCCGAACGTCGCGATCTTCACGGTCGCCAAACGTCTGCAGCGGCCGGTGTTGACGGAAGGGTTCGATCAGCTGTTCTGCGTGGAGATCGCGGAGGATCGGACGTTCCACGTGAGCGAGACGGTCGGCTGAAGCCTGGCTAGTTATAGAAGAAGTGAGGCTACGGGCTGTCGGCTCTGGGTTTTGGGCTCTGGGCGCTCGAAAGCCCAAAGCCTAAAGCCCAAAGCCTGAAGGTGCTCCGCGGGCCCTGCGGGTTCTGCGTCGATCGTTGTGATCGCGTAGTGGGACTTTCAACCGGACGAGCTGCCGCTCCTCAACCGATTCACCAGCTTCACCATATCGTCCGGCATCGGGGCCTCGAAACGCATCTCCCGTCCGTCGGCGGGATGCGCAAACGTCAAACGATACGCGTGCAGCGCCTGGCGATTGAACGCGATCGGCCGCAGGTGCTCGGGCCCGAACGTATAACGCCGTTCCCCGACGAGCATGTGACCGCGGAGCCGTGCCTGGATGCGAATCTGATTGCGACGGCCTGTGACGAGCGATACCTCGATCAGCGATGTCGCCTCGAACTGTTCGATCACGCGGTAGTGGCTGACCGCCTCCTTGCCGCGCGGATCCCGCGGGTGGGTCTCCTTCTGGATCAGCGCCTGGTCGTCCCACGTCAGCCGATCACGCCACGTGCCCGACGCCGGATGGGGATGGCCGTAGACGACGGCCCGATACACGCGCTCGGGGCGGTGCCGCTTGAATTGATCTTTCAGATGCTGGCGGGCGGCCGGCGTCCTGGCGAACAGCACCAGCCCCGACGTATCGCGATCGATGCGATGAACGACGAACGGCCGCGGCTTGCGCCGGATGCGGAGGTACTGCTTGAGATCGTCGAACACCGAGCGCGCATCGCCCTGCCGTTCGAGCGGCACGGCGAGCACGCCGGCCGGCTTGTTCAGCACGATGATCTCGTCGTCTTCGTGGAGAATGGGCAGGTCGCGATCGTCACCAAGCGATGCCCGCCGCTTCGCTGTCCCAGGTCGATCCATCCAGACCCGGACGAGGTCGCCCGGCGACAGACGCGTCGCCGCCGCCTCTCGGGCCACCTCGCGATGGTTGAGAAAACCTTTTCCGCGGGTGAGTGCCGAGACGGCTCTGGCCCGCGACCCTAGACGTTCTCGGGCAGCGAGATATTTGTCTAGCCTGAGGCCGGCGTCGGCCGGACCTGCGGTCCAGCGGGTGTTCGCCATCCGAACAAATCACTCATGATCCGGACGGCTTCCCGCCAG
>QHWF01000344.1 GCA_003222455.1 Acidobacteriota bacterium | reverse complement strand
TTCTGCCGTATACACGGAAAGCGACAACTTCCCGTCTTCCAGCTCGAACTTGGCCGAAATGGCTTTTGCGCTTCCTTGACTTGCCTGCCGGATGCCTGCGAGCAAGCTGAGTTTGCTCTTGCCCAGGGCCTGCGCGACCGCCTGCAGCTCCTTGGAATCCCCTTCGGCACGAGCGGGCTGCCAGCCAAGCCATCCTGCTACGACAAATGCGGCGATCAATGGAAAGACGTGAAAGTACCGGCGCTCTTTACATTTCATGATGTACTCCTTTTTTCGAAGTGCGGAGCAAAACGTGCTCCGTGGCGTGTGCGAGTGACCAACCTCTTTGTAGATTCAACGAAGTCGATAAGCAATCAGCCTGGCAGGCGATGTCCCGATCGCGGGTGCGGCCACGTAGAGCCGTCCTTCTTCGGGAACGAAGAGCCCGGTGCGCGCGCGGGGAGCGGTGCGGACCGTGCCTTCCAGCGAGTAACGATCCGGATTTTCTTGCCGCACGATATCGATCCGCCCCTGTCCGCAGATGACGTAGAGGCGCTTGCGCTGCGGGTCGAAGAAGATGTCGTCGGTGTCTTCCCCGATCGGCTGCTTCGCCACGACCTTTCCGGAATCGATGTCGTACACGAGCAGCACCGCGGGCTTGCGTGCTCCGACGAACAGCCTCCTGCCCGGCTCGTCGAGCGCCATCGGATAATTGGACTCCGCGCCGGGAACGTCCCAAGTTGCGACAACCGACTGTTTCGCGCGATCCACCACCGCGACGTGGCGCGCCGGTGGCACGTTGACGAAAATCCGCGTCCCGCGCGTCTCCAGCTGGAAGGATTCCGGATGTCCGGCAAGCCGGATATCGCCCGAAGAGCCGCCTGTCGCCGGATCGAGCGCGCGCAGCGCGCCGTTTCCGTACCCGACGTACACCTTGCGCGCGCCGGCGTCATAGCGGACGTTGTCGGCGTCATTCAGTCGCTCGACGCTCTTGACGCGCGCGAGCGAAGTCCCGTCGAGGATATCGACGCGGTTGGCGCTGCCGTTCGCGACATAGATGCGATCGAACTCGGGCAGGTAAAGGACACCCTGCGGCTCGCCGAATCCGCCGAGGCTCCGTTGCAGCCGACCCGACTTCACGTCGACGACTTCCAGCGTATCGTTGCCAAGGGCGGCGACGAAGAGCCGCTGCCGCTTCAGGTCAACCCCGAAATGGTCGATGCGCCCCTTCACAGAAGGCAGGTCTATGCTTGCAGCCGCCTCGAGCACATCTGCAGCCTGCAGCCCGGCGGGCAAAACAAGCGACAGGAATGGTACCAAAATCAGCTTGCGTTTAGCTTTCATGTCGTGGCTCCGTTTTCAGCCGAATGTCCAGGTCAATCCCAGGCGCAGCTCCCGGATGGTCTCGTTTCCGTCGTGCGCCCTGCGGATTCCGACATCGAACGAAAGACCGTCCCGGAAGCGCCAGATCGCACCGACGAGCCCCGAGGTGGTCCGCGGGCTGCCGGAGGCCTGCTCGCCGAAGACTTCGGCGACCGGGCGCACGACCCACGAATACGGGCCTTCGAGGATGGCCCCCAGGAAAAGGTCGGGCTCGTGCTCGCGCGTCCACGCGAGAGCGGCATTGAGATGCACCGATATCGTTTCGGTGCGCTGGGAAACGATGCCGGCGACGGAGAACCCCGTCCCCTTCTCCCCGTGCACTGACGGAAGCAGCAGCCCGTATTCCGTTGCAATGCTCGCACCGGACGCGTCCTGCAGAGTTCCCTTTCGCAGCACCTGCTTGATGAAGATGCCGTTGTCGACGATCGCGCTGCGCGGCTCGCGGTCGAGCGCCACCTCGCGTTGCCCCTGAATCACCAATTCGCGATTCCCCTCCAAGCCGAGGTTGCCGATCACCGCCGGGGCGACTTCGATCCTTTTCGAGCCCTCGCGCCGCCGCCCGACGGGACCGAGCTCCAGCTCGAATTCGCCCTGCTTGGCGACGTCGGCGTCGGTCGAGTCGTACGGCCGAAGGGCAAGTGCGGGTTCGGACAGAGGCAAGAGGCACAACACGATGAAAGCGGCACGCACGAGGGTTTGCCTCTAGGATTTCAACAACGGAAATGCGATCAAGCCGGCGACGGCCGCCGCAGCGATGATCACGGGCTCGGGCAGCTTCTTCATCTTCCAGAGGAGCAAGATCGTGATCAGCAGCATGGTGAGCGTCGGGATATCGGTGATGGAGCGCTTGCCGAGCACGACGACCGCGCCGGTGATGGTGCCCACCGCGGCCGCGGTGACGCCGTCGACGAAAGCGATGATCCCCGGCCTTTTTCCGTACTTGTGGAAGTACGGTGCCGGAATGATGGTGAACAGGTAGCAAGGCAGAAAGGTCGCGAGCGCGGCCACGGTCGCGCCCGGAAACCCGGCGATGAGATAGCCGATGAAGCCCACCGTGATGACCACGGGCCCCGGCGTGATCATCGCCACGGCGACCGCGTCTATGAACTGGCGCTCGTTCAGCCAGTGGTGCTCGTTCACCACGCTTCCATAGAGGAACGGCACGATCGCGAGGCCGCTGCCGAACACGAAGGCTCCGGCTTCGCCGAAGAACAGAGCGATCTGCAGGAGGAGCGGCCAGTCGATGACCGAAGCTACGCCGGCCGCGGTCGGAAGCCCGGCTGCGACGGCGAGCATCGTCCCGGATTGGAATCCGCGTCTGGGCGGCGCCTTCACGAGCCACGCGACGACGCCCGCGATCAGGAAAAGCCATACGCTTTCCGATTCCGTCACGACGGTCACCGCCGCGGCGACGAGGTAGAACGCCCACAGCAGCTTGTCCCTGCCGACCGTTTTCGTCGTGAGCTTGTATGCGCTGATCGCAATGATCCCGATGACGGCCGCGCCGACGCCGTAGAAGACGGCCTGCATCCACGCAAGTCCGCCGTAGGCGACGTAAGCCGCGCCGATCGCGATCACCATGAAGAAGGAAGGCAGCACGAACGCGAGCCCCACGAGCGTCGCTCCGAGGATGCGGTAGTGGACGAAACCGAGGTAGATCGCGAGCTGCGCGGCGAGCGGCCCCGGCGCGAGCTGCGAAAGGGCCAGTCCTTCACGGTAATCCTCCTCGGAAATCCACTTGCGCTGCTCAACGAGATCGCGATGCATGTAACCGACCAGCGCGATCGGGCCGCCGAAACCGAAAGTGCCCAGGCGCAGCGCGTACAGGATGAGTTGCCCCATCGAATACTCCGGCGCCGTTCCGGAAGTGCCGCTCGACAAGCGCTTTTCTTCATCCATGCGGCAGGGTTCCGTTCATTTCGCGGCGCATGCTTCGTAACGTGCCGCCACGTCGCTCCAGAGGATGTTCCGCATGAAGGCATCGACGTATGCGCCCGCCTTCGCCCCGTAGTCGATGTGGTAGGAATGCTCGTACATGTCGAGCGCAAGAATCGGCGTGCTGTGCGCCAGCGCCTGGGTGTGGTCGGCCGCCCACTGATTCATCAGCCGGCCGTCGCGATGCAGATACACGAGCACCACCCAGCCGGAGCCGCCGCCGAGGGCCTTTCCCATCGCCGTGAATTCGGTACGCCAGCGCTCGACGCTGCCGAAGTCGCGTTCGAGCGCTCCGGCAAGCGCGCCCGAAGGCCCGTCGTCTTCGCCGAGATTCGCGAAGTACAGCTCGTGCAGGATCATGGAATTGGCCGCAACAAGCTGCTCGCGCTTCAACCCATTGATGAGAAAAACCGGAGCACTCGCGAAATCCAGCTTGCCGAGTTGCTCGGTGATGCTGTTCAGCCGCTTCACCGCGCCTCCGTAGTTGTTCTCGTAGTGGCTGAGGATGAGTTTTTCCGACAGACCCTTGAGTTTCGCGGGGTCGCAGGAAAGCGGCTTCATTGCGTGGCTCATTGTCGCTCCGGGACGTTGGACATGGGCGCGGCTAACGGTAGGCCGCGGGATTCCAGGTGTGCACCTCTTCCTGCCCAGACTTGCACCAGGCATAGAGCGCGTCGTACATCACCATGCCTGCCTTGAGCATCTCGTGGTCGTCGGCGAAGTTGCGCGAGAGACCGAGCGAGATCGCCGCGAGCCCTGGCGCCTGCGGCGCGAGGTCCAGGCGCGCAGTGTCGGCGCCGCGGACGATAACGGCGAGCTGCGCGAGCGCCGGATCGCTCAGGCGGTAGTGCTTCAGGAACGCATCGAAGCTGCAGCGCTCGCCTTCGTGCGAAAAGTGGACGTCGGGGATGTCATAAGGCGTCGCGTCGCGCTCCTTCGCCGCGGCGAGCACGTCCTTCGTCGCCACGTAGAAGAACTCCGCACCGGGGTCGACGAAGCGCGCGATCAGCCACGGGCATGCGATGCGGTCGATCTTCGGCCGCTCGCGCGTCACCCAGCGCGTGTTCGCGCCCTCGGCCTTCGCGTCGAGCGCGCCGCCCGCGGCCTTCCAGCCTTCTTCGATGCCGCCCTGCAGATACTGCGCGGTCAGGCCGCGCCCGGCGAGCGCCTTTGCGACACCTTGACTGATTTCTTGCCCGTGCACGCAGTACGCGACGACGCGGCTCGCGCGCGGCAGCTCGCCCGCCCAGTCGACAACGCGCTCGGGGTCGCGCCACAGGGCACCCGCGATCATGTCGGTCGCCGCGCGAAACGCCGGCTTTCGCCGCACGTCGACGATCAATGGAGGCCGCCCGCCGCGAATGGCGGACAGAACTTCGATTGTCGATATGAAACTTGCTGATGTCGGCGCGTCCATAGCTTCTCCTGACGAAGTCAGTGAAGCAGAGCTTGGACGCGGACGTCTTGGACCGGTTTGGAGCCGGGCGGGGAGTCTGCATTTCCCCGCGAGGCGATAGTTTGAAACGGCGCCGCGGCGATGTCAAGCTCGAGCCGATCCGTCAGGCCTGCGCAAACCCTACGCCGCGATCCCGCCCCAGTTCTTCGCCATGTAGTCCGCGGTGCGCAAGGTCAGCGCGTGCAGCGTGAAGGTCGGGTGCACACCGGCGATCGTCGGGAAGAGCCCGCCTCCCGTGATGAAGAGGTTGGCGACGTCGTGGGTGCGGCCGTAGCCGTCGGCGACCGAGTCTTTGGCGCCTTTCCCCATGACCGTGCCGCCGAGGAAGTGCGCGAGACCCGGGCTGGGATTGGTCCAGGTTTCATTCGCTCGCGTCGCCTTGACGATGCGGTCGCCCTCGGCGCGGATGTGGTTGAAGAGCTGCATCGAGTTCTCGTCCAGGCCG
>QHWF01000343.1 GCA_003222455.1 Acidobacteriota bacterium | reverse complement strand
GAGGGCAGCCAGGGCATCAACACCGCCGTCGGCAGCCGTCGGCCGTATCTGCCACTGAGTCAGCATGGCGGTAATCACACGACGGTTCGTCTCGTTGTCGTCGACGACGAGTACTGGCAGCCCTCTGAGGTCGATGGGCGCAGGTGTCGTCGGTCGCTCCCGCGGGACGGCGACGCCGACCGGCACCTCGAAATAGAACACGCTGCCCTGGCGTTCCGTGCTCTCCATCCAGAGTCGACCGCCCATCCGCTCGATCAGCCGGATTGATATGCTCAAACCGAGACCGGTTCCGCCGTACTTCCGGGTGGTCGAGCCGTCGGCCTGCTTGAATGGCTCGAAGATGCGCGCCTGCTGCTCCGCCGAGACACCGATGCCGGTGTCGTGCACGGCAAACCGGAGAACGACGCCGCCGCCGGCGGCTGGAGCTGCGCCGACCAGAATGCCGACTTCACCTGCGTGTGTGAACTTGATGGCGTTGCCGATCAGATTGATCAGAATCTGGGCGATGCGATGCGCGTCACCGACGAGGCGGTCCGGCACGTCAGGCGCCACTTCGCACGTCAGCTCCAACCTCTTCTGATGCGCGCGCACGGCGAGCGTCTTGGCCGTCGCACCGAGCGATTCGCGCAGGTCGAATTCGACGGGATCCAGATCGATCTGCCCGGCTTCGATTTTCGAGAAGTCCAGGATGTCGTTGATGATCGTCAGCAGGCTGTCGGCCGACGTCTTGGCCATCTCGAGGTATTCGCGCTGCACCGGCTGGAGCGCCGTGTCCAGCACGAGCTCGGTCATCCCGAGGACACCGTTCATCGGGGTGCGGATCTCGTGGCTCATATTGGCCAGGAACTCGCTCTTCGCGCGGTTCGCCGCTTCCGCCGCCTCCTTGGCCCGCTTCAGCTCCAGCTCCGTACGCTGGCGCTGGGCGACCTCTCTGGTGAGATCGGTCGTCCGCTCCTCGACGCGGAGAGCAAGCTCCCGCTCCCGCCCCTTCAACTGTCGAACGCGAACGCGATGGACGCCGAGCACGAGGCCGCACAGCGACAGCGCCGCCAGCGAGTAGAACCACCATCGCTGGTAGAAATGCGGCAGCAGCTCGAAGGCTTGTGCCGCTTCGACTGCGCTCATGGTTCCTTCTTCGTTGCGCGCCAGCACGCGAAAGCGATAGCGGCCCGGCGGAATGTTCGTGTAGTACGCGCTCCGGCGACTCCCGGCCTCGACCCACTCCTTGTCGAAGCCGTCCAGTCGATATTTGAAGGCTACTCGGTCGCCGGCAGCGAAGCTGACGGCCGTGAACTGGAAATCGAGCTCGCCCTGGCCCGGCGGCACGCGCGGCGCGTCACCCGCCGACGGCTGCTTGTCGAACGACGCGCTCTCGATGATCACGCGGGGCACGCGGCTCGGCTCCCCAAGGCGATCCGGGTCGATGACGATGAGGCCGCGCTCGGTGGGGAACCAGAGCGTGCCGTCGTGCGCCATCGCCGCTGAAGGCGTCGAGCCGCCAGCGCTCTCGCCTTCGATGCCATCCGCCCGGCCGTAGGCCGTCGCGCTGACAGCGGCGATCGACCCGTCCGCGAGCCGATTCAGCTCGCGCTTGTCGACACGCCAGATTCCCTTGTTGCCGCCGATCCACAGACGGCCGTGCCGGTCTTCGAGAATGTTCCACACCACATCGTCGGGGAGGCCCTGCGTTTTGCGGTAGGCGGTGAAGCGGCCATTCCGGAGACGGGTCATGCCGCTGCCGAGCGTCCCGATCCACAAGTCGCCGTCAGCGTCTTCGTGGATCGCGCGGACGAGATCGCCAGAGAGACCGTCCTTCTGGGTATAGGAGGTGAACGCGCCGTTGGCGAACCGGCTCAAGCCGTTGTTGGTGCCGAACCACATCGATCCATCGCGCGATCGAGCGATGGTGCGCACCACGTCGCCGGCAAGGCCGTCCTTTCTCGAGAACACCGTGAAGCGGTCGTCCTTGAAGCGGTTGACCCCTCCCCCGTCGGTGCCTACCCAGAGCGCGCCGTCCGCGTCCTCGCAGAGGGACCACACGACGTTGTTCGAGAGCCCCTGTTTCTGGGTGTAGGTCGTGAACGTGCCGCCCTTGAAGCGAACGAGGCCGCCTCCGTCGAGCGCCGTCCACACGCTGCCGTCAAGTGCCTCGTAGACGGCACGCAGCACCGTGTGATGGGACCAGCCCGGCGCCTGGTAGCGATCGAACGCGCCGTGACGAAAGCGGCTCAGGATGCCTTCGTCGGTGCCAATCCACATCCCGCCGTCACGACCCTCGAAGACCGACCAGACCATGTCGCTCGGCAGGCCGTCGACCATGCGATACCGGCGGAACCGTCCGCTGCTGAATCGATCCATGCCATCGACCGTGCCTGCCCACACACTGCCCTCGTCATCCTCGAGCAGCGAATGCACGGCCGTCGTCCGTGCGGCGTCCGGATTGTAGATGGAGAAGCGACCGTCGGTCAGACGGACCAATCCTCCTTGCGTACCGACCCAGAGATTGCGATCACGATCCTCTTGTAAAGAGAGGACGAACTCGCTCGGCAGACCCTCGGCCGCACCGAACGGCGTGAGTGCGCCATCTGCCAGCCGATAGAGACCGCCCCCGAACGTGCCCACCCAGAGACTGTCGTCCTTGCGCTCGGTGATGGCGTACACGGGCTTCTCGTCTCTCCGGCCGCCTTCACTGAGTGGATAGGTACTGAACCGCCCATCGACCATGCGGTTGAGACCGTTCGCTGTACCGATCCACAACACGCCGTTACGATCTTCGTGCAGCGCGCGAATGTAATCGCTCGACAGCCCGTCGCGGGTCGTGTACACCGTGAATCGGCCGTTCTGGAATCGATTCAGGCCGGAGTTGGTGCCGACCCAGAGGCTGCCATCGCGGCTCTGGGTAATGGCTCGAACCATCGGGTGGGACAGTCCATTGCTGCGGTCGTATGTGGTGAACGTCCCATTCTTGTACCGCGTGAGTCCGCCGCCATATGTGCCAATCCAGAGCGCGCCGTCCCGGTCGACCAGCAGCGCCCACATGTAATCCTGTTTGACCGAGCCAGTGGTCGTATCGAAGAGGGTGAAGCGCACACCGTCGAACCGGAACAGTCCGTTCAACGTGGCAATCCACAGATAGCCGTCGGGCGTCTGCGCGAGGGAATATGCGCGCTGCGGGAACCCGCGATCGGCCCCCCATCGCTGGTGCACGTACTGACTGATCGCCTTCTGGGGGTCGAGTGCCCAGGCGCTCGACGACCCGGCGATGATGACAGCCACGGCGATCAGCAGCGCATGCGCAAGTTGTCGAACCCAGGTCTTGATGTCACACGGCTGCATCATGGTGCGCGCTTCATTCAACGTTGCTGTGGGGACCGTGCGCGCGACGTCGAGGGAAGACCCACAAGCAGCGATGTGTTCGTGGACCTTCGGCCGGCGCAATCCAGTCGAGCGTAAGCGCCCGGCCAGTGCAGGAACTCTGCCAGGGCATGCGGACGGGACCCGTCGGCGCCAGTTGGGCCTGGAAAATCATACGTAGCGCAGCCCTTCAGGGCTGCCCCGGCGGCCGTGATGCAGGCCTGAAGGCCTGCGCTACGAGAGGCCGCCGGCCGATTTTTCACAAGCCCACTTGGCCTCCGAACCTCGGGCACCAGCATGACAATCGCAGATGTTGAAAGAAACTCGTGGAGTGGTGGTGGAGCATCCGGTCGAGGGACTTCCGCCAGACGTGCGCGCACACAAGCCGAATCCGCACACATCGCGTGCGGTCACGGGCGCTCGAGCGCTCGAGCTCTCAATCACGTCTTCACGGTGGGCTGCAATATCGGGAATATTTGAGGCTAGGCGGCCCTTCGGGCCGCAACTAAGACAGCTTCTAAAGCCGAAAACTTGTCTCAATCGCACAGACATCGGCTTTAGAAGATGTCTAGAATGCGGAACCGGTGAATCAATGTCTCCTCGCGTTTGCGTTCCGGCTGTCGGCCGCGGCCACCTCCCCCGGCCTCTTGCCCGGGGCATCGCCTGCGTCGTCGCGGGGCTGGCTGGGATGGCGACTGGCCTGCCCGGTTGCCGGCAGCCGCCGGTTGCACCCGCGTCGGGAGCGCTCCGCGGCGCGAACGTGCTGCTCATCACCATTGACACGTTGCGCGCTGATCACGTCGGCGCGTACGGTAATCGGCTCGGGCTGACGCCCACGCTCGATCGACTGGCGAGCGAGGGGCTCCGATTCGAGCGGGCGTATGCGCACGTGCCGCTGACCCTCCCGTCTCACACCACGATCATGACGGGCTCGTATCCGATCGCCAACGGCGTCCGCGACAATGGATCCTTCCGGTTCGACGGCACGCGTCCGACGCTCGCGGATGTACTGAAAGCGGCGGGCTACCACACGGGCGCGTTCGTCGGCGCTTTTCCCGTTGATGCGCGATTCGGACTGAATGCAGGCTTCGAGGTCTACGACGACAAGTACGGGTCTCGTCCGGCCGGAGGCGAGCTGTCCGTGCTCGAGCGGCCGGCCGACCAGGTGCTGGCGTCCGCGTACGCGTGGATTGCACGTGGTGTCTCGACTGGTCAGTCTCCAGCTCCCGGCCCGTGGTTTGCCTGGGTGCATCTCTACGATCCACACGATCCGTACGTCCCTCCGGAGCCGTTCAGCTCGCGGTTCGCGAGCGACTTGTATTCAGGGGAGATCGCGTACGCCGACGCGGCGCTCGGCGCGACGCTCGAGCGATTGCTGATGCTGGGCGCGCTCGGGCATACCGTTGTGGCCGTGGCCTCCGATCACGGCGAATCCCTCGGGGAGCATGGCGAGCGGACGCACGGCCTGTTTGCGTACGAGGCGACCATCCGCGTGCCGCTCCTCATCTGGGCGCCGCCGACGATTCGCGCGGCCGTCG
>QHWF01000342.1 GCA_003222455.1 Acidobacteriota bacterium | reverse complement strand
CCTCCGGCGAGTGGCAGGCGAGGTACAGGTCCCCTTCAGGGCCGAAGGCGACGTCGTCACAGTCAGCGATTTCCAGCCGATGAACGTGGGGAGCTGCAGTCTCGCTCTTGAGACTCACCAGAATTCCCAAGCAGCCTCACTACCAGGCGGAGCGCCGAAATCATCCGGTCAGTCTAGCGAACAGTTCCGTGAGTCGCCAGCACCTTGATCCATATTCCTGAATGGCCGCCATTCGGAAGCTAAGCCCGTTCATCCCCTGTTGCTCCCTACTGTACGGTAAGCCGGCAAACCGTCGAAGTGCCCCAACCGGTGGTTTGCTCGTAATCCCGCATTCCCAGTTTGAGGTCGAAGATGGAACATCTTGCCCACGTTTCAACGTTAATGATGATGCGGTCTTGAGCGCCATCCTTGCCTTTCGGAAGGACAGACCCGGTGGGGTGAGAACCGGAAACAGCCATTCGAACTGTCGTTCAACCAGTCTCTACGCGTCGCTTTTCAGTTGGTCACGAGTGACTTCCGAAGTAGGTCTGATTCTGGCTCAGGATTTGGAAGAACGACGGAGATGGAGGAACTGATCATCCGGGAGAAAACTTGTGTTCGGGAATCGTCGCACGGGTGATACTCTCGGCCACAGGGGAGCCAAAAAAGGAAATGCCGGATGAACTCGACTCGGCGCATCGCCGTAGGTAGTGATCATGACCACATTCTTCCAGGATCTGCACTTCGCTCTTCGGGTGCTTCGGCGTGACAGGTGGTTCACCGTCACGACCGTTCTTATCCTCGGGCTCGGCATCGGCGCCAACACCGCGGTCTTCTCGATCGTCGACAGCGTGCTCCTGCGCCCGCTCGCGTACCGGGAGCCCGATCGCCTTTTCAGCGTAGCGGAGATCGTTCCCCAACTCAGCCATCTTGCCCCCGTGTTCGCAGTCAACGCCCGGCACTTTATGGAATGGAAGCGCCGCTGCGCTTCGTTCGAGGACGTGGCGCTGGTCGATCGCGCCGAGTTCAATCTGACAAGCAGCGGAGATCCCGAGCGGCTCAAGGCCGCGCGGGTCACGGCAAACTTCTTTTCCGTCCTCGGCGTGCCGACGCGGCTGGGGCGGACGTTTCTGCCGGAAGAGGGGGAGGTGGGCCGGGGAAACGTCGTCGTCCTTAGCGATGCGCTGTGGCGGAGGCGCTTCGGCGCCAGCCCTGCACTGGTCGGGCAAACGATCGGCCTTGACGGCGTTCCCCATCTCGTCGTCGGCATCTTGCCGGCCGGATTCCGGCATTACGTCCACCCCCATGTGGGCCAGAAGACGAAAACGAACGTCGACGTCTTCAAACCCTGGGCCATCAAGGAGGACGCCTGGGGTTGGCTCGGGGACTTCAACTACGCGGCGGTCGCGCGCTTGCGACCCGCGGTCGCCCCGGACCGGGCGACCGCCGAGCTCGATGTGATCCAGGCCCAGATCGCGGAGCGATTCGAAGACTCCAAGAAGCTCGATCTCCGTTCCCGCCTGATTCCTCTGCACGAGCTCGTCGTCGAGACCGGCCGCGGCGGTTTGGTGCTGCTGCTCGGCGCGGTCGCGTCGGTGCTGCTGGTCGCTTGTGTCAACCTTGGTAACCTGATGCTCGTACGCGCGACGGGCCGCAGTCGTGAGACGGCCCTGCGCGCCGCCCTCGGCGCGCCGCGCTGGCGCATCCTGCGCGGAGTGCTGCTCGAGAGCCTGGTGTTCGCTCTAGCGGGGGCCGCCCTCGGGATCGCGCTCTCGTTTGCTCTCTTGCAGCTTTTCGCGACTGCGGCCCCGGTCGACCTGCCGCGAGCCGATGAGGTCCGTATGGAGGGTCGGGCGCTGCTGTTCGCAGTCGGGCTCTCGATGCTGGCCGCTCTCGCCTTCAATCTGTTCCCGGCGTGGCGGCTTACCCGCGCCGATCCTCAGGACGCGCTCCGCGCAAACACGCGTTCCTTCACGCAGGGAGGACAAAGCCTCCGCCTCCGCGCCGTGCTCGTCGGAGTCGAGGTCTGTCTCAGCGTCACCCTCCTGATCGTGGCCGGCCTCCTCGTTGCGAGCTTCATCCGCCTCGACGCTGTGCAGCCGGGCTTCGACGCGAGCAACGTCCTGACCGCACAGGTCAGCCTTCCCGCGACACGGTATCCGGACGCGGAAAAGCGGCGGCAGTTCTACGCCGAATGGATCCGACGGCTCGAAGCGCAGCCGGGCGTGGTCGCAGCCGGCATCATCTCCGTTCTGCCGCTGCTGGGGCAGACGTGGACCGACGTCGTTACCGTCGAGGGGGATACGAGGCCGATCGCCGAAAGACCGATCATTCCGTACCGCCCGATCACGTCGCGCTATTTCGAGGCGATGGGTATCCGGCTCGTGGCCGGGAGGACAATCGAGGACCGCGATCGTCCACGAAAGGTCGCCGTCGTGTCCGAACGGGCCGCCGAGCGGATCTGGCCCGGTCAGAACGCGGCCGGGAAGCTTTTCCGCCGCGCCGATCCCAAACAGCCTCCGTTCGAGGTCGTCGGCGTGGTCGGCGACGTGCGCGGCGCGAGTCTGCTGAAGGAGCCCGATCCCATCGTCTACGTGCCGTTGTGGGAGCGCGCCCCCGCAGCCGGATCGATTGCCGTGCGTACGATCTCCGATCCTCGCGCCGGCATCGGAGCGCTGCGGCAGACGCTCATGGAGGTCGATGCACAGCTGGCGCTCTCGGACGTCCAGACGATGACGCAGATCGAAAGCAGCTCGGTCGCGCAGCGCCGCTTCCAGATGCAGCTGATAACCGCATTCTCCGCGGCGGCCTTGTTGCTCGCGGCGCTCGGAACCTACAGCGTGCTCGCCTACTCCGTGTCGCGCCGGACGAACGAGATCGGGATCCGGATAGCTCTCGGGGCCGCCAGGCGCGACGTCATCCGCATGGTGATCGTGCAGGGTCTAACCCCGGTTGCCGTGGGGCTCGGCGCCGGGCTCGGCGCGGCGCTCGTGTCCGGCCGGCTTCTCTCGGGCTTTTTGTTCGAGGTTACGCCGACCGATGCATCCACGTTTGCGACGGTCGCCGCTGTCACGATCACGGCCGCATTCCTGGCCTGCTGGATTCCTGCGAGCCGCGCTGCGCATACCAGTCCGATGGACGCGCATAGGTACGAGTGAAAGGAACCGACTACGATCCGAGCGACTGCGCCCTGCCGGTCACTTCACTCGTACCTCAGGGCGTGACGGACATCGCGCTGAAGATCATCGAGCCAGATGACACGGCGCGATTCGTAGAAGCTCTCCTGCGCTCGCAATACATTCCCGAAAGCCCGCAGGGCCCTGGCCCTGGCCTCCTCCGGATTCATGCCTTCTGCGACAAGCCGATCAGTTTCGAGCGCGATGTGCGCCTGGCTCTCGTGGCTGAACTCCTGGTCGCTACGCCGGTGTCGCCGCCACATGGCTGCTGCTACCTCATGCCTATCTGCACTTCACGCCTCTTCCGGTCCGAGAACGCGGCCTATCGCTGCCGCCAGCCGCCTCCACTGCTTTGTCTCGGCCAATACCTGCCTTCTTCCCGCTTTAGTCAGGCTGTAGAAGCGCGCTTTCCGGTTGTTATCCGAAGTACCCCATTCAGCGCGAACCCAACCGCGCGCTTCCAGCCGCTGGAGTGCCGGGTAAAGCGATCCGTGGTCGACGAGCAATGTGCCGTCGGATTGTTGCTGAATGGCCCGGGCAATCCCCTGGCCATGTTGCGGTCCGAATACGAGCGTGCGCAGGATAAGCAGGTCGAGCGTACCCTGGAGCAAGACGATGCGCTCTTCCTCATTACTTCGGGTAGACATACGACAGGACGATAGTCCAGCTCGGGTCGAATGTCAACCCCAACCTCTACCAATGCGATCCGCGCTCTGCGCAGACATAGCCGCCGTAGGGCGCTGAAGAAAGCCGCAAACGTTCTTGGTCCAGGATGAGTCTCTATCGCGGCACGTTATAATGACGGGTAAGGTTGGGCTGAGATCGGTCCCGGGCTGTCGTGCGCCGCTCCGCGCAATTGGCCCGAAAATACGGGTGATTCGCGGAAGCGTAGCGACAGTATTGACGCGGAAGGCGGGCGTGATCTACTATCCCGGCAGATATAGTTGCGTGCGGAGGTAAGGCGTCTATGAAGAGAACTAAGGACGGTGATCCCGAAGATCTCCTGCCGCTACCCACTGCTGTCTTCCACATCCTCGTGGCATTAGCGGATCGGGAACGCCACGGCTACGGGATCATGCAGGACATCGCGGCGCGAACTGACGGGAAGACGCGGCTGAGTCCGGGAACGCTCTATGGCTCGATTAAGCGCATGCTCGAGCGGGGCTTGATCCAGGAATCCGACGAGCGGCCCGATCCGGAGTTGGATGACGAGCGGCGTCGATACTACCGAATCACCGAGTTCGGACGGCGCGTAGCCGGGGCGGAGACGGAACGCCTCTCGAAGCTGGTGAGCCAGGCGGTTGCCAGCTTGCTGCCGGGACCCAAGTTGGCATGAGGACGTACTGTGTCGGACCGGCTGTATCGAATCTTGCTATTGCTTTGCCCAACCGACTTCCGTGACGAGTATGGCGATGAGATGGCGCGCTTGTTTCGGGATCGCTGCCGCAGGGAGGGCTGGCTCCGAGTCTCGTTCGAATCGGTGCCGGATCTGATGATCACCGCCTGGAGGGAACACATGGAAACGCTTTGGAAAGACATTCTCTTCAGCATTCGCAGTCTGAGAAAGAACCCGGGGTTCACGGCCGCAGTGGTCCTGACGCTTGCGCTCGGCATTGGGGCTAACACTGCCATTTTTAGCGTCTGTGACGCGGTACTGTTGAAGCCGCTCCCCTATTCAGATCCGGACCGCATTGTCATGTTGTGGGAGCAAG
>QHWF01000341.1 GCA_003222455.1 Acidobacteriota bacterium | reverse complement strand
CTCCGTAAGTGCTTCCAGCCATTCCAATTGGCGGTAGCTCTCTGTTCATGTTTATCTCGCGGAATCCTGAACCGGGACGCGTGTTTCCCGTAAACTAATCCTACGGGTCGCAGATCTTCTTTTCTTTTCTCGACGGCTGACAGAAGGATCAATATGTCAGACCAAAGCAATCGCCAAGGCGTCCTGTGGGCGTTCTCATTGACGCTGCTCATGGTTGTCGGCGCTGCCGCCGCAAACGAGGATCTCCGGCTTGTCGACGCTGCGAAAAATCAGGACGCGCAGCAGGTGCGTGCTTTGCTGAACGGGCATCCTGCCGTGAATGTTCGATCCGAAGACGGCTCGACGGCGCTCTTGTGGGCCGCGCATTGGGATGATCTCCGAACGGCGGAGCTGTTGATCCGGGCCGGCGCCGATGCCAATGCGGCGAACGATTTTCGGATGACGCCGCTCTCTCAGGCGTGCACGAACGGAAGCGCTGAGTTCGTTGACTTGCTTCTGAAAGCGCGTGCCAACCCAGACACGCCGATCGGAACAGGCGAGACGCCACTGATGACGTGCGCCAGGACCGGCAGCGCCGACGCGGTTCGCATGAACGCCAAAGAGCCAACTCAGAATCAAACCGCGTTGATGTGGGCCGCTGCGCAACAGCACTCGAAGGTCGTGCAAGTACTGATCGAGGCGAATGCGGACCTCCAGGCGCACAGCAAATCGGGATTTACCGCGCTGCATTTTGCCGCTCGAATGGGCGACATGGAGTCGGCTCGGACACTGCTGGGCGCCGGCGTCGACGTCAACATCCGGTCACAGCCCGATCCTGAAATCGGTCGAGGACAAGGACCGAGGGGAGCCGGCGCGGCGAGAGGTGCCGCTGGAGCCGGACGCGGCGGCGCAGCCCGAGGCGCAGGCGCAGGTGGATTCGGCGCGCGCGGAGAGACGAACTTCGGCGGCAGCACGCCGCTGCTCGTCGCCACCGTGCGAGGCCAGGTGCCGCTCGCGCTGTTCCTCCTGGACCACGGGGCGGATCCGAATGTTCTTGATGCCGGGTTTACTCCGCTTCATTGGGCGACGGGCACGTGGGAAAACGGGCTTGCAAACCCGGTATACGGGTTCGTCGATCCGATCGGCGGAATTCCGGATCGTGAAGCCAAGCTGCAGCTTGTCAAGGCCCTGTTGGCCCACGGCGCAAACCCAAATCTTCAGGCGACGGTGCGTCCACCGGGATTCGGAGGTACGGGGACGGGCGGATACAACGACGCAGTCGGTGCGACGCCGTTTGTTATCGCCGCAAATGCTGCCGATGTGGAGATGATGCGCATCCTGTTGGCCGCGGGAGCGGATCCGAATCTCGTCACGAAGACCAACTCCAACGCGTTGCTCGCCGCGACGGGTCTCAATCGAGGAATCGGTGAAATTATCGACGACGAGGATCGGGCGCTCGAGGCGGTTAAATTCCTGCTCGACGTGGGTGTCGACCCGAAGGCCGTCACCACGTTCAATGAGAATGCGCTGTTCGGTCCCGGTTATCGCGGCTGGAATAGGTTGCTCGAGCTGCTGATCGAGAAGGGCGCCGACGTGAACGTCGTCAACAAGGCAGGCGTGACACCCTGGCTGGCCGCGTCGGGTTTCGGCGATCGTCTCGGCGGCGTTCTGTACAACAAGGCAGGGGCCGATATTCTGCTGAAGCACGGCGCGGATCCGAAGCTCGGCCATCCCTGCCAGGCACAGAACCGGTGTCGCCCGGAATAACTGCCGGAGATCAGTTGCAGAGGGGACCTGAGGGAATCCAATGCGCATACGGCTGAAACCGTTGACGCTGATGATGACCTGCGGATCGATCGTCTTGATCGCGACGATCTCCGAGACGCTGTCAGCGAACCAGGCGGGAACGCCCGCGTCAACCCCGCCAGCGGCGACAAGCGCAACGGCGACAACTCCTGCTCGCGAGCTTGTCGGCACGTACTGCGTGACATGCCACAACCAACGCGTGAAGAGTGCCAATCTCGCGCTCGACAACTTGGACACCGAACACGTGTTCAACGCGGCCGAGACCTGGGAAAAAGTTGTCGTGAAGCTACGGAGCCGCGCGATGCCGCCTGCGGGCGTGCGACGCCCCGACAACGCGACCTACGATCGCGTGGCGACTTGGCTCGAGAATGAGCTGGATCGGGCCGCTGAGGTCCAAGTGAATCCAGGCCGGACAGCCGACCTCCATCGGCTCAACCGCACTGAATACGCCAATGCCGTTCGCGACCTTCTTGGAGTGGAAATCGACCCGAAGGCCATGCTGCCGCCCGACGAACAGGCGTACGGATTCGACACCAACGCCGACGCCCTTTCGATGCAGCCCGCCCTGTTGGACGGCTATCTCGCCGCGGCCGCGAAGATCGCGCGGCTCGTTGTCGGCGATCCGACGATTCCTGCGGGATTCGAGCGTTACACAGCACTGAAAGACAACTCGAACGAGTCCACATGGCTTTGGCAGAACGAGAGACTCGGAGAGGAGTTTCCACTTGGGTCACGCGGCGGGATCGTGGCGCGGCATTATTTTCCCGTGGACGGCGAGTACGTCTTCAAGATTCGGCTGGACCGCACCGACACCGGTCTCATCCGCGGCCTCCAGGTGCGCAACGACATCGAGATTCGCATCGAGGGTGCCCGAGTCGGTCAGTTGACGGTCGGCGGCACACCGGAGTTCATTGGCGGGAATGCGAACGCGAACGGGAATCCAGATGACTCAGACTCCAGGAGCCCGCTGGCGACGGCAGATGACCGGTTGCAAGTGCGTGCGCCCGTCAAGGCCGGCATGCGGCAGGTGATCGCCACAATCGTCAAAGCCGATAATGTCGAACTCGAGGGATTGGGACCGAACTCGATCCCGGTGTGGAGCCGTGAACACACGACGAAAACCAATAACCCGCTCGTCATCTCGTCGCTGCTCATTGGAGGGCCCTACGGTGGTCGCGTATCACTGGACTCGCCCGGCCGGCGGCGGCTTTTCGTCTGCCAACCCGCCGGCGGCCGTGATGAGACCGCGTGCGCGACGAGAATTCTGTCGACGTTGGCGCGACGCGCCTATCGCCGCCCCCTGACGAACGACGACATCCACACGCTCGTGAATTTCTATCAGGTCGCACGGAAGCAGGGAGATTTCGACGCAGGCATTCGTGCGGGGATCGAGCGGGTTCTGGTGAGCCCCGATTTCCTGTTCCGGATCGCGGCCGATCCGGCTGGCGCCGCCCCCGGCACCGCGTACGTCCTGCCGGATATCGAGCTGGCGTCGCGCCTGTCGTTTTTCCTCTGGAGCAGCATTCCCGATGACGAACTGCTCGACACAGCAACCCGTGGAAAGCTGCACGAGCCGGCTGAACTCGATCGACAAGTCCGGCGCATGCTGAGTGACAAGCGTGCACGCACCGCGCTGGTGCAGAACTTCTTCGAGGAATGGCTGCAGACGCGAAACGTCTGGCTGCTCACCCCGGATCTCAACCAGAAGTTTCCCTGGTTCGACGACAACCTGCGGGTCGCGTTCGTCAAGGAAATGGAGTTGTTCCTCGATGCCCAGCTGCAAGGGGATCGCAGCATCTTGGATCTGCTGACGTCGGACCAGACGTTTCTCAACGAACAGCTCGCGCGGCATTACAAGATCTCGGGTGTCTACGGCAGCCATTTCCGACCCGTCACGCTCACCGATGAGAACCGTTTCGGTCTGCTCGGCAAAGCTGCCGTTCTGTCGGTGACGTCCTATTCGACGCGGACGGCGCCCACGATCCGCGGAAAATATCTGCTTGAGAACATTCTTGCGGCGCCGCCACCCGCTCCGCCTCCCAATGTGCCGGCGCTCGAGGAGACCAGCAAAGATGGCAAACCTCGCTCGGTGCGCGACATGCTCGAGGCACATCGTCAGAATCCGGTGTGCGCGAGCTGTCACGCGCGAATGGATCCGCTTGGTCTGAGCCTGGAAAATTTCGACGCACTCGGGCAGTGGCGCACAACAGACGCGGGCACGCCGATTAACGCCTCCGGCGTGCTCCTGGACGGAACGAGAGTCGATGGCCCTGCGGCGCTGCGCCGTGCTCTTGTGGCCCAGAAAGAGCAGTTCGTGAGAACCGTGTCCGGTAAACTGCTGACCTATGCAATCGGCCGCGGGCTGGATCACTACGACGCGCCTGCGGTACGCGGAATCGTCCGGGTGGCCGCCGCCGACGACTACCGCTGGTCATCGACGATTCTGGCGCTTGTGAAAAGCGCCCCGTTTCGGATGAGGAGGACCGGATCATGATAGTGACCAAGAAGGCGATCTCGCGCCGAACGATTCTTCGCGGGATGGGCGCGACCGTGGCATTGCCACTGCTCGACGCCATGATTCCGGCGCTCACGGCGCAGGTCAATACGCCGGCGAAACCGATCCGTCGCCTCGGCGTCGTCTACCATCCAAACGGGGTCATTTACGACAAATGGCTGCCGAAGGGCGTGGGCGCCGATTTCGAGTTCTCGCCCACACTTGCCGGCCTGCAGCCGTTTCGAGACAAGCTGATCGTGGTGACAGGCCTCTTCATGGATCAGGCAGAAGCCCTGGGAGACGGCGGCGGCGATCATTCCCGCGCGTGCGGTGGGTATCTGAGCGGCGTGCATGTCAGGAAATCAGATACCGTCGTCGAATCCGGGATGTCGATGGACCAGATTGCCGCCAAGGCTTTCGAGCGCGAAACCCAGCTCTCGTCGCTGCAGCTGCAGATGGACGAGAACAGCATCATCGGATCGTGCGACGTTGGGTACAGCTGTGCGTACAGCAGCACGATCTCGTGGCTCACGCCGACGCTGCCGCTGATGACCGAGAATAACCCGCGCTTCGTGTTCCAGCGGCTGTTCGGCGCAAGCGACAGCACCGACCCAAAGGTTCGCGCGGCGCGTTTGCGCCAGGACCGCAGCATCCTCGATTCCGTCACCGATCGCGTGAAGCAGCTGCAGCGGACACTCGGCACAGCGGACAACAGGAAAGTGAACGACTACCTGACCTCGCTGCGCGACGTGGAGCGCCGGATCCAGAAGACGGAGGAGCAGAGCGCCAAAGAAATACCTGACGTGGCACGGCCTGCGGGCATTCCGGAGAGCTTCGACGACCACGCGCATCTGCTCTACGACCTGCAGCTTCTGGCGTATCAGTCAGACATTACGCGTGTCAGCACGTTCATGTACGGCCGTGAGCAGAGTCCGCGGCCCTACCCACAGATCGGCATTCCCGAGCCGCATCACCCGGTGACACATCATCAGAACGATCCGGAGAAAATGGCGAAGTGCGTCAAGATTCAGCAGTACCACCTGAAACTATTCACCGACTACCTGGAGAAGCTTCGAAACACGCCGGACGGCGACGGATCCCTGCTCGATCACGTGATGATTCTTTACGGTGCTGCCATCAGCAACAGCGATCGCCATACCCACGGGCCGCTCCCGACGCTGCTAGTCGGCGGAGGCGCGGGCACTCTCAAGGGCGGCCGCCATCTCGTATATCCAGAACACACGCCGCTGACGAACCTGCAGCTCACGATGCTCAACCTCCTCGGCGTGCCGACGGAGAAGCTGGGCGACAGC